>NZ_JAJEJR010000003.1:900000-1146923 GCF_021390595.1 Paraburkholderia sp. HP33-1
GTGGCCGCCCGGTCGAGTCGCGCACAACCAATTCAGCGGGTGCGGTCATGCGAACGGTCGAGTCTTCGGTGCCCTTGATGCTTGCAAGTAGTGTACTAACTGCGGTTCGCGCCATCTGCTGGAACGGCTGCCTGATTGTAGTCAGTGGAGGGTGAACCTGGGCGGCCATGGGGATGTCGTCGAATCCGATTACCGATACGTCATTTGGCACGCGCAAACCAGCTTCACGCACGGCAGCAATTACACCAAACGCACTGAGGTCGTTAGCAGCGAAGATTGCGGTAGGTGGATTGGGAAGACTCAAAAGGCGAGATGCTGCTTCGAAGGCCTTGAGCTGCGATAAGTCGCCGGCTTCTATCAGTTCGGGATCGTTCGCGAGACCGAGGCGTTCGACGGTGTCTGAGTATGCTCTTCGGCGATCCTTTACGCCTTCGATCAATTCGTCGCCTGAGATGAAGGCGATGCGCTGATGGCCAAGGTTAGCGAGATGTTCGACTGCGAGCACCGCACCACCGTAGCTATCGACTGATATGGAAGGGAAATTGGATAGTGACCCGCGTTGATCAATTGAAACCACAGGCACGTGCGCTGCTACGAGAGCCTCGGAATACGCTGAGTCTCGAGGAAGGATGGCAACGACCCCATCCGCAAACTGCTGAAGCATGCTGATCAGGCTGCGGTGTGTGTGCCGGTCTTCGTCAAATATCGTATAGACCAGTGTCTCGTAGCCAACCGCCCGGGCCGCGCGACCGACGCCCAGTATCAGTTCACTGGCGAACTGATTGTCCAGCATCGGAGTGATGATTCCAATGATGCCATTGCGGGCTCCCGACAGCTTTTGAGCGCTGCGATTTGCTACGTAGCCAATATCAGAAGCAACCCTCAATACCAGGTCCCGCGTTTCCGGCGACACATCACGGCGGTCGTTGAGTGCACGGGAAGCGGTCATCTGCGACACCCCGGCGATCTTTGCAACGTCTGCGAGGGTGGGGTTTTGCTTGCTCATAGCTCGATGAAATCCAGAAAACGTAGCGGCTGGAGGCAAATTACGCCCGACGAACCGATGCTACCGGTATAAAGCCGTTAATTTCGGTGCAACGGCGGCTTGTCTAACAGTATTTTAACAGCAGTTTGGAGTGGTCTGCTGTTTGTGACACACGCTCTTCCAGATATCAGAGTAGCGTATGTTATCTGCTTAACACGGCCTGTGTCGTTGCCCCACGGGCTTCCGGCAACCTTCTTTTCCACAGCTGGTGGGTTAACCCTCATAGCATCTCAAGTGCCGTCAAACTACGATTCTTACCGTTAGCGTTACCGGTACGAATTCGCGGCTCACTTCATTCGTTGGAACTGACCGGATGTCACGACCGGGCGAAAAACCTTTCGGGTCGTCGGGACGACTCGCTGAATGTGCTGGCACGACGACGGGTAGCGCCCTGGTGGACAAGTCGCTCGGGAACAATCTGGCGGGCAGCAAGTTCCAGCAACCGCGCAGCGGTCGGAGTGGCGGGCAAACCGGCATAGGGAAAGAAAGCGCAAGTTCCTGTTTTTAGTTTCGTCAGAAACGAGCTTCGTTGTTTGAAAGCACAGAGAAGCACCGTCCAGTTTGGAGGAACCGGTGGCGCTGCCGTCGGGGATTATTTAAACAAGAGGAGGAGCACAGCATGAAGCTTAAGTTCAAGAATCGCTGCGTCGCAGCCGCGGCGGTGATTCTGTCGTTACCGGTGATGTCGGCTATGGCGGACACCACCATTCACATCCTCAGGGCAGAGGTGCCAGGCAACGAAAAAGCAATCTACAACGAGGCGATCGCGGAGTTCGAAAAGGCGCATTCTGGGGACAAAGTTCACATCAGCTATCTCGCTAACGAAGCGTACAAACAGAAGCTGACTACACTGCTTCAGTCTAACGACAGGCCGGACATTATCTTCAGTTGGGGCGGTGGTGTACTCGCTGATCAGGCTCAGTCTGGTGTTCTTCAGGACATCACGGGGAAGATGACGGGCCCGTGGGCCGCTAGTTTTTCGCCGGCGAGTGTGGGGGCGTTCAAAGTCGACAACAAGCTTTACGGCATCCCGCTGGGAACAAGCGAAGTAGTCTTTTGGGTAAACAAGACGCTCGCTGCGAAGGCAGGAATTGACTACAAGGCTATCAAAACGTGGCCGGATTTCCTGAACGCAGTGAAGACGGCCAAAGCTGCTGGAGTTACGCCGATCATGGTCGGTGGAAAGGACAAATGGCCCCTTCATTTTTACTATAGCTATCTGATGCTGCGTGAGGCAGGGAAGTCGGGAATGACGGCTGCCTTCAAGGGGAATGGAAAGGGATTCGCTGCGCCGGCGTTTGTCAAAGCTGGAAGCGATTTCAAGCAACTCGTCGACCTGAACCCGTTCGAGCGTGGTTTCATGAGCCTGACTTTCGAGCAAGCCAGTGGCCAATTTGGGGACGGCAAGGCCGTCTTTCACTTGATGGGTGATTGGGACTATGGCACCCAGAAGGCGAATTCGGCTAACGGCAAAGGCATCGCGGACGAGAATCTCGACACCATTCGCTTTCCGATGGTTCCAGGTGGAGCCGGGGAATATACGGATACCTTCGGGGGGATCACAGGCTGGGCTGTCGTAAAGGACGCAAAGCCCGAAGCAGTGGAGTTTCTTAAGGTCCTGAGTAGCTTGAAGTACCAGGAGGCGGGCGCGGCCGAAGGCAGCTTTATCCCTGTCGTGAAGGGTGCCGACACTTCACTGAAAAAGCCATTTTTCCAGGCTATGGCCAAGGATATAAGCGTGTCCACGTATCACCAGAACTTTCTCAACGAGGCGCTGGGCGCTAATGCAGGCGAGGTATTCGACGACGCTGCCGCCGACCTCGCGCAGGGCGTAACTTCACCGCAGAAGGCTGCTGACAGCATCCAGAGCGCGTGGTCGATGCGCTGATGGAAACGACGCCAAGGTGCACCCGCCACTTGGCGTCTACTCCACTCAACACTCAGGACAGGTCAGATGACGATATTGCACCGGCTGGATCAGGTGACGACTCCCAACACCGCCAGGGTTGCTCCGAGAACCGGCTTTTCGAGCCTCTTTCGTGGGAAAACTGCGGCGCTCGTGATTATGCTGCCGCCTGCTTTGACGCTCTTCACGCTCTTTGTTGCCTGGCCATTCATTGATGCGGCCTACTATAGCGTTTTTAAGTGGAACGGTTTTGGCACGCCAACTGATTTCGTTGGGTTGAAGAATTTCGAATTGATTCTGCATCATGACGTGTTCTTCCGCGCTATCCTCAACGCGCTCATCATCCTATGCGCGTCGCTGTTCGTTCAGCTTCCATTCGCACTTGGCCTTGCGCTGCTGATTTATAAAAAGACTCCTGTAAACGCGATATTCAGACTGTTCTTCTTTCTCCCGTTTATTATCGCGGAAATTGCTTCAGGTTTGATCTGGGGATTTATCTTTGACGGCGACAGTGGGTTGGTGGCGGTGATTACGAATGCGCTTCACATGCAGCCGTACTTTCTGCTGACCGACCATACATGGGCGTTCTTCGGAATCACTTTGGTCGTGATTTGGAAATATTTTGGCTTTCACATGATGATCTACGTTGCCGCCTTGCAAGGTGTTCCGGCGGAGCTCGTAGAAGCTGCAAAAATTGAGGGCGCACGTCGGTGGCAAATTGTCACCAACGTACTGGTTCCGATGATTCGGCCCGCGATCGGTGTCAGTGCATTCTTTGCCGTCGTTGGTTCGCTGCAACTGTTCGACGTTGTCATTCCGTTGACGAATGGCGGGCCTTCGAATTCGACGCAGACGATCGTCACGTACCTTTATACATTTGGCCTGACCCGGATGCGCATCGGATTTGGTAGCGCGGTGGGTGTCATGCTTTTCGTTGTCGCTTTTTCTATCTCGCTGCTGTATCAGCGGTACCTCGTGCGGAGGACAACGCGATGAGAAGTCGAAATTTTATCTTTAATATTTTCCGCGCATCAGTACTGTTGTTGGTCACGTTTTTCGTGCTAGGGCCGCTGACTATAGCGCTCCTTGGAGGCTTCAAAACGAATGGCGAGTTGCAAAGCAATCCACTCGGACTTCCTTCCGTCTGGCACGGGCAATACTACGGCTCGATTCTGGAGAGCCACGATTTCTGGCAGTACATGGGAAATTCGCTGTTCATCTCGACGGTTACTGTGATGCTGACGCTGATCGTTGCTGCAGCCGCCGCTTACGTGTTTGCTCAGTTGCGTTTTTTTGGCTCGCGCATGCTCGAGACCTACCTGCTGGCCGGACTCGTGTTTCCGTTCGCGACGGCCATCCTGCCACTGTTCATCAAGATTCGCGACCTGGGTTTGCTTGATAGTCACTGGGGGCTAATCCTGCCGCAAACTGCCTTTGGTCTTTCTCTTGCGATCATGTTGTTCAAGACGTTCTTCGGGCAATTGCCGCCGGAGCTATTCGAAGCGGCCTATGTAGAGGGTTGTGGTTATCTGCGGTTCTTCTGGCAGTTCACGCTGCCGCTTTCAACTCCAATCCTCGCGACGGTCGGTGTCTTCGCGTTCGTACAGAGCTGGAACAATTTTTTGCTCCCGCTCGTAGTCATTGACTCACGGAGTCTCTATACCTTGCCACTCGGAATGATGCAGTTTCGAGGGCAATACCTGGTTGAGTGGAATCGAACACTCGCATTCGTCACTCTCACTATCCTGCCGGCCATCGTGTTCTTCTTTGCCGCGCAGAAATACATTGTCGCCGGTCTGACCGGCGGTGCGGTCAAGGGATAACTCGCGGATAGCCGCGGATAGCAGGAGAGATTTTCATGGCTGCAGTCACGTTGCAACACATCAATAAGACTTTCGGTACCACAGCAATCATTCCGGACCTTTCACTCCTCGTACCGGACGGTTCGTTTACCGTATTGGTCGGTCCATCTGGCTGCGGCAAGTCTACGCTGCTGCGGATGATCGCAGGGCTGGAGCAGCCGACTAGTGGAGCGATTTCGATTGGGGAACGGGATGTTACGCGCGAGGAGCCGTCAGAGCGTGGTATCTCCATGGTCTTCCAATCATATGCTTTATTTCCGCATATGACGGCGGAGCAGAATATCGATTTCGGTATGCGACTCGCCAAGGTCCCTCGGGCGGAACGTCAAAAGCGTGTCGCGTCCGCGGCCGAGGTATTGCATCTCACGCACCTGCTAAAGCGCAAACCGGCTGCGCTATCAGGCGGTCAACGACAGCGCGTCGCGATTGGGCGAGCAATTGTGCGCAGCCCCTCGGTTTTTCTGTTTGATGAGCCGCTTTCGAATCTCGATGCTGCGCTTCGTACACAAATGCGGGTTGAACTGGCCGATCTCCACGGGAGACTAAAGGCGACCATGGTCTACGTGACTCACGACCAGGTTGAGGCGATGACACTCGCAGATCAAATTGTCGTGATGAACGGTGGGCGTATCGAACAGGTCGGTACGCCGCTCGAACTCTACGACACCCCGAAAACATTGTTCGTGGCAACTTTCATTGGGTCGCCCCGGATGAATTTGATTTCGGGAGAAAGTGCGAACCTGGAAGGCGCGGCGACCATCGGCATCCGTCCGGAGCATATTGAACTGTACGAAGGCACGGGTGATAACGGGCCTGGCTGGGTTGGGCGACTTCGCTTTGCGGAGCACCTTGGTAACGAAACGATCTTTTATGTGGAAGCGGATATCGGCGAGGTTGTCGTGAGGCGAAACGGCCACCATTTTTTGAAGAATGGGACGGCGGTTCGGATGGTCCCCGACCGGAAGCGCCTCCACTGCTTTGACGAACAGGGGATTCGCATGCCGTCGGTGGTTTCGGCTGTAAATTGATCTGGATATGTCGGAACGCTCATGACCGAAACATCACCCATGAAGGTTGGAATCGTCGGCGCTGGAAACATAAGCGCGACCTACGTGGCAAATCTTCAAACGTTCGATTTTCTTGACGTAAGGTCGATATGCGCGGTCCATGAGCAACATGCCAGGGCAGTTGCCCAACAGTTCGATCTGAAGACTTCGAGTTTGGACGATATGTTGTCGGACTCGGACATCGAGTTGATCGTTAATCTGACTACTCCGTTGTCGCACTACGATGTGACGAAGAAGGCGCTCCTTGGAGGGAAGCACGTTTATTCTGAAAAGCCATTGGGCGTTTCGTTGATCGAGGCCGACGAGCTGATGTCAATTGCACGCGCTCGTGAATTGCGCCTCGGATGTGCGCCAGACACGTTTCTCGGTGGTGGCCACCAGTTGACTCGCCGCCTATACGATGAAGGCGGGATTGGTGAGGCGATCAGTGCAACTGCGATGGTGATGTTGCCCGGGCATGAAACATGGCATCCCAATCCAGGATTCTTCTATGGCCCGGGAGGCGGGCCCATGATGGACGTCGGTCCATATTACCTGACAAACCTCGTTGCACTACTTGGCCCGGTTAAGGAAGTGCTGGGGTCCACGAAAATCACCCGCGTCGAGCGCAAAGTCAAAACGGGCCCGAGAGTAGGCGATGTCATCAAGGTACTCGTGCCGACACACGTGACCGGAATAATGCAATTTCACTGTGGTGCCACAGTAAGCGTGGTTACGAGCTTCGATGTCCTCAAGCACAAGCACAATCCTATCGAACTGTACGGCAGTCGTGGTTCGATGCTGATCCCTGATCCTAACGAGTTTACGGGGAACGTCGAAATATTCTACGAAGGTGCAGAAAGCTGGGAAGGGGTGCATGTTAGCCACCCGTATATCGAGGGCGTTCCTGGTTTTCACGGGCTGCGTGGTATTGGGGCTGCGGAGATGGTTGCGGCGCTTCGAGCGGGGCGTCCTCATCGAGCTTCAGCGGAACTTGCCTTTCATGTACTGGAAGTCATGAGTGCCTTTGAGCAGTCGTCATCGGCAAAGAAGGCCATATCGATCGAAAGCACCTGCGGCCGCCCGACACCCATTTCAGCTAACGTAAGCGAGGGCGGATTTGACTAGACAGCATTCAGCGTTCACCGCCGTAGCTCGATATAAGAGCGTGCGCTCCGCTTGAGGATGGGCGCCTGCTCTGTACTTATCCACGTGGATCTCACGGACCCGACTCGCTGTACGTGCGGGCTCCTGAGGCTGATTTGGCCGGGGATATATGATTAAGGGAAATTTAATGTTGACAAAAAACGCCGCTGAGGCCCCGCTGTATAAAGATGCGAGCGCCGCGATTGAAGATCGCGTCCAAGATCTTCTTGAGCGAATGACCTTGGAAGAGAAGATTGCACAATTGCACGCTGCCTGGCTCAAGTTGTCCTCGGACGGGAACCACCAGTGGCGAGTCGCAGACTTTGCGCAACGAACCACCGATATTTCGATCGATGCGCTGCTTAAGCACGGCTTGGGACACATTACACGTCCGCTGGGGACTCATACGGTCGATCCGAAGGAGGGTGTCCGCGCGCTCAATGAACTGCAGCGTCAGATGATCGAGGAAACCCGGTTGGGCATTCCGGTTATGTCCCATGAAGAGTGCCTGGTCGGTCTGATGATCAAGGACGCAACGCTTTTCCCTGCACCGCTGAACTACGCTGCAACGTGGAATCCGGATCTTGTCGAGGAAGTCGGGGAAGTGACCGGGCAGCAGGCACGCTCGATTGGCTGTCACCAGGGCCTCGCGCCTGTTCTGGACGTATCCCGGGATCCACGGTGGGGGCGGACCGAGGAGACGCTAGGAGAAGATCCGTATCTGGTCGGCGTGATGGGCTATCGATACGTTCAGGGGCTTCAAGGTCCGCAACGAGACCTTCTGGCGACGCTGAAGCACTTTGCGGGACACTCGGCGAGTGAGGGCGGACGTAACCATGCACCGGTTCATATCGGCCCGCGCGAGTTCAACGATATTTTCCTGTTGCCGTTCGAGATGGCCGTGAAGCTGGCCAACGCCGGTTCTGTGATGCCCGCCTATCACGATATCGACGGAGTCCCGTGTCACGCAGACCGGAATCTCTTGACGGAGATCTTGCGCGAGAAGTGGGGCTTCGATGGGCTGGTGGTGGCCGACTACGCCGGTGTGAACCTGCTTTACACGCATCACGGTGTCGCGGAAGATGCCGCGGCCGCAGCGGCACAGTCGTTTAATGCCGGCCTCGATGTCGAGCTTCCGGGTCACGAGTGCGCATTGCATCTCAAGACGGCACTGGAGCGTGGTGAGATTACGGAACCCGTTATCGATTCGATCGTCGCGCGGGTTCTCGCGACCAAGTTCCGTCTGGGCCTGTTTGAACACCCGTATGCCGACGCGGAAAAGGTCGAGCTGCGCAGTGCCGCCGCGTCACGCGTTGCGTACGAGGTGGCGCTGGAGTCCGCTGTCCTTCTCCACAACGACGGGACGCTGCCGCTCGATCCCGGCAAGCTGGAAAAGCTGGCCGTGATTGGGCCGACGGCGGATGATCCGCTTGCATTGCTCGCGGGTTACAGCTTCCCTGTTCACCTGATCAACGCGGGCGAGAACGCTGGAGCGCCGATGCCGACGCCGCTACAGGTACTGCGTGCCCGCTTCGATGACGGTGCTGTCGTCTATGCCAAAGGCTGCGACGTGATCAAGAACCGGAGCCAGGGGGCACCTGTCTACCCGGGCGACGTCGAAATGAACGACGCCATCAATGAAGATCGCTCCTCGCTCATTAGCCAGGACAAGGATCAGATTGGTGACGCCATAGAAGCCGCTGCGAATGCGGATGTTGCCGTCGTATTCGTTGGCGATCTTGCCGGCCTGTTCCAGTCCGGTACAGTCGGGGAAGGATCGGACACGGATAGCCTCGATCTGCCGGGCGTACAGCAGGCGCTGCTCGAAGCGGTCGTCGCCACGGGTACTCCGACGGTGGTGGTCCTTACGGGCGGTCGGCCGTACAACCTTGGCGGGTTGGAGGACAGGATCGCGGCGGAGATCATGGCGTTTGCTCCGGGTGAAGGCGGTGCGGAAGCATTGACCGACCTGTTGACTGGTCGCAAGAATTTCTCCGGCCGCTTGCCGCTTTCCGTGCCCAGGAGTGCGGGGGCAGTGCCTTATTTCTACAACCACAAGTTGAAGAGCTCCGGCACGCCGATTGCCTACCACTTTGGCTCACGCTTTCCGTTCGGGTTTGGCCTGAGCTATACGCAATTCCAGTACGGTGGCCTGGAACTGAAGCAAAATGCGGTTGCGATAGAAGACGGGACGGTTGAGCTGCAATTTGACGTTAAGAATGTCGGAGAGCAGGAAGGCACAGAGGTCGTTCAAGTCTACGTGCGTGACAAGGTTGCATCTCTCGTTCGTCCGGTGCGGGAATTGAAGGGATTCGCGCGTGTCGAGCTACGTCCGGGCGAAACGGGTAGGGTAACGGTGGCTATCCCCGTGGACATGCTGAACTTCACCAATGATCGTGGAGAGCGTGTCGTCGAGCCAGGCGTATTTGACGTGATGGTCGGTAGCTCGAGTCGTGATATTCATTTGAGTGACGCCGTAACCGTTCACGGTGGCGAATCGAGAGTTCTACCGGAGAGCTGGCGCATGGTCAGTGACGTGGCGATCGTTGTCGAGGCGGCTGTAACTAGCCTCGTGGACCACGCAATGAAGGTAGGAACCTGAGCAATACACCGGGGGGCCAGGGACCAGCCACTGGTCCCCGCCCGCTTCGTTAGCCCTATAGGGCTGTTCCGGTGTAGTCATAGACCACGCCGCTTTCCACGCAGCTGATTGAGTCGGCGTCCATACGTCGGCTCACCGCCTCAACCGCTCCTGGAGAAATTCGATGAAGCGTTGAGTCTTGGCTGGAAGAAGGCGGGTCTCCGTGATTGCGTACACCGGCACGGGGGCGCCGTGCCATTGAGGCATCACTCTGCGCAGTCGTCCGCCGGCAAGTTCATCGGCGACAATTTCCTCTGGCGTAAGGATTATGCCCATATCGAGCGTTGCAAGGCGGCGGATCATTCCAACACTATTGATGGAAAATCGGCAGCCCACGGGAACAGTCACGTTACGCTTTCCGTTGTACAGTGTCCAACTTCCGGGTTTCTGAATATTGAAGCACTCATGCTGCTTCAGGTCTTGCGGAACGGTCGGTTCTCCAGAGCGTTGTAGATATCCGGGAGAGGCGTAGAGATAGGCTTTGAGCGAGGCTAGCGGACGAGCGATCAGTTGTGAGTTCTCCTGCTCGCCAATGCGAATCGCGACATCGAAGGGTTCGCTTACGAGGTCGACCCGTCGTGGCGTCAGATCAAAATCGAAGGTGATGCCAGGGTAGGCTCGCGCGAATTCGACAACAATCGGCGTGAGGTAAGTCACAGCAAAGTCGACGGGCAGGGAAGCTCGCAGAACCCCGCTTGGTTGTGCCAGCATTTCACCGAGTTGCTCGTGCGCGAGTCGGGCCTCATCGACGATACGTTTGCAGCGCTCGTAGTAAATCCGTCCGGCCTCCGTCAGTTCGACCTTGCGCGTGGTACGGTGTAGCAGGCGTAATCCGATCGCTTTCTCCAACAAGCTGATTCGTCGAGAGAGGGTTGAGTTCGGCATTGCCAAAGCGTCGGCCGCACCACGAAAGCCCTTCGCCTTGACTACTTCGACAAACAACGCCATGTCGTTAAGCAACTCCACTGATTGCTCCAGATATGGTGCGATTCGTTATAAAAACATCATAGCTATTCCAAATAATATACTTTACGCGGGCAGCGCGGAAACGTACCAGTGACACGCTACGCGTAGATCAACCACGTCGGCTGGAGAGATGGACGCCTGCCAGCATGCACCGGACTGAACCTCCCGCGAGCTCGATCGTCGGTACGCCAAGTGGCAGTAGTTGTGCTGTGCGTTCTATCAGGCGGCGTTGATGCGGCGTGAGGCAGTCAAATGCTCGCTGCGACAGCGCGAGCACGCGGCCGTCGCGGCCCGACAGTTCAAGCGCGTTACCGGCGAAATTTGCAATTTGCGAGGGCGAAAGTGCGATGACTGTCCGGCCTGTCTCATTCAAACGGCGACGCACTTCGTCGCGGCGAACGTCGTCAACGATCAGATCGAGACCGATCAGTACGAACTCAGTCGCGATGCTCATCATCACGTTGGTGTGATAGATCGGCCGCCCTTGCGCATCAGCAGTGTCAAAACAGACTGGCTCGAAGTTGAAATTCGTGCAGAAGCGCTCTAGCGCAATCGGGTCGGCGCGCCGGGATCGGGCTGCATACGCGACCCTGGAGACGTGGTCTAGCACCATTGCACCGGTGCCTTCGAGAAATAGACCATCGTACTCGAGGCCGGAATAGTCGATTACATCCTGTACTCGATATTCGGACTTCAACATGTCTATCACATCCACACGCCGCTCGCGACGACGATTGGGGCTCGCCATAGGGTACAAGCCGACGTGGCCGCCCGGATGCGTCGACAGCCAGTTATTCGGGAAAACGGAGTCCGGCGTATCCTGCTCGCCGAAGTCGTCAAAGACGTGTACGCGTATGCCGACGTCCGTTAGTGCCTTCGCAGCGGCGCTGACTTCGTCGCAGGCAGCGGCCGACAAGGTGTGGGCTCCATTGGTGCCGGTTGCGTCTGTATGCTGGAACGCGTTGTCGGTTGCGGTTTCGGGATTCGGGTGGAAACGGTGCGGACGGATCATCACGACGGCACCCGGAGCCTGGATCGATACGAGGTTCATTTAAGGAAGCGAAGGAAGGGCAACGAAGATTCGGCTCGTGTGCCGAACCGTCTCAGTTTCATCGTGCAAACGCGTTTGCTTCAAGTGCGGATGAATGCTGCACACTGCCGGAAGACCCCTCTACGAGCGCAAACAGGTTCTTGGGATCGTTGGCGGGAGGAATGAGCGGAATGTCGATGCCGGCGTCGTACCGTTGCGCCAAGGTGTACAAGTAGCGCAGCGCGGAATAATCCTCAAGCGCGAAGCCGACCGAATCGAAGACCGTGACCTGGCTGGAACTCTGACGGCCGACGGCCTCGCCCTGAAGCACGCGCCACAGCTCAACTACGGGAAAGTCAGCGGGCAGTTGCTGGATGTCGCCTTCGATCCGCGTCTGCGGTTCATATTCGACAAATACGCGGCTCATGCGGAGCACGTCAGCATGCAGTTCGGTTTTACCGGGACAATCACCTCCAACAGCGTTCAGGTGCATCCCTGGCTCGATCATGTCGGGAGTTACGATTGTCGCGTATGTCTTGTCAGCGGTGACGGTCGTCACGATGTCAGCGCCGCGCACCGCATTTGCAATCGAATTCGCACGTACGATCTTGAGCCCGTCATACGCCGCGAGGTTTCGGATCAGCTTGTCGGTAGCAATGGGATCAACGTCGAATACACGAATTTCATCGACACCAAGTAGCGCGTGAAACGCGATGGCCTGAAACTCGCTTTGCGCGCCGTTACCAATGAGGGCCATTGTTCGTGAGTCAGAACGTGCCAACACGCGAGCGGCCAGCACAGATGTTGCTGCGGTGCGCAGAGCCGTCGTCAGCGTGAACTCGGCAAGAAGAACAGGGTAACCGGTGTCAACTTCCGCAAGGGCGCCGAATGCCATAACAGTGTGCAATCCGCGCGTGGCGTTGACCGGATGCCCATTCACGTACTTGAACGCATAGAGCTTTGAGTCCGCGACCGGCATGAGTTCAATCACCCCATCACTCGAATGGCAAGCCACTCTTGGAGATTTATCGAAGTCGGCCCACCGAAGGTAGTCCGCGCGAAGCGTGTCAACGAGTTCTTCCAGGAATCGGGTAATGCCGGTTTGTGCGACTAATTGGGCGGTCGCGGGAACATCAAGGAAGCGAGTCATCTTTTGTCTCCAGGGGGCGGATGCGGCATACGGCCGTTCGATGCAGCATTATTTCCCGGCTCCCCGACAACAAATAGCCACCAAAACTGTCATTTATGTCGATAGAATTAGCAAGATGACAAATCGGATTGGCAATTTGACAAGGAAGCTGGTGCGACGAGAGCGGCGCAGTGCCGCTGATCGGCGACCACATGCAAAGCGAGGAGGGTACGGATGACTACGCTCGACGATGTTGACCGGCAGCTCATCGCCCTGCTGCGCGATAACGCAAGGCTGTCGGTTGTCGCTTTAGCGAAAGAACTGCGTGTCGCGCGCGCGACCGTACAGAACCGCCTCGCACGGCTGGAGAGCGGAGGCGTGATCGTCGGTTATACGGTTCGACTGAAACCTGTCGCAGAACGGCACAGGATCCGTGCGTTGATGTCAATTGCGGTCGAAGGCAAGCGTGCGGCCGATGTCGTCAAAGTGCTGCGCGGGCATCCGAACGTCGCCACGATACACAGCACTAATGGCCGATGGGACTTGATCGCTGAGTTGCAGGCGGATTCATTGGAAAGCTTTGACCGCGTGCTTGGGGCGATTCGGTTGATTGACGGGATTGCAAGCACAGAGACAAGCATCCTGTTGTCGACGCACAAAGCGTGAGTTTGCCGGCTCCTACCGGGAGATTGGCCGGCCCCCGAAGAACATTATCTTTGCGGCGCCCTGCGTTGCCCGGATGGTAGCCGTGCGGGGCTGCGCCTGCGGTTCGAAGACCGGAAGCGCGAGGTCGTCCAGACCGAATCGACGATCACCTACGTTGACCGTACCGAAGATAGGCATGACGAAGCCAACATGTCCGGCAGGAATAGGCACCTCGAGCGTGGCATCGTCGTCGAGGGATATATCGAGCATCGTCACAGGCGTAGGTAGATTCAGCGGTGACTGCGCGCTTGCGAAGGCTCCCGCGGGCACACGCACCTTCGCTCCGGGAAACTGAAGGACAGGTACATCCTGTGGCTCGATGCTCAGCGAGAACGGTGCCGAGTCACGTAGTTCAGGCGGAAGGTGCACAAAAATTTGCAGCGCGTGAACGGTCTTGCCACTTTCCGCAGGAACTTCTTCGTGCACCACGCCTTTGCCAGCAGCCAGCCAATGGAGACCACCAGGCCGGATCAGGTTGCGGTTGCCGATCGAGTCCCGGTTGTCCATTCCTGTCTCCGAATCCAGGAAGAGATACGACACCGCCGAAAAGCCGGCGTGGGGATGAGGGGGAAAGGTTGGGGCACTCATCCAGGCATGATCGACTGAGAGAAAAGGGTCGATCAGTTTGGACATCCCACGCAGGCCATAGGCCCGGAAGTGACCACCGTGGTTGGCCCGCTGTACTGGGAGAACGGCATGCATGGCTAAACCTCTTCAAGCTGTTGCTGCGCTCAAGGTCGGATAGTCGACATAGCCCTGCGCGCTTCCACCGAAATACGTGTTGCGATCCGCCTCGTTCATCGACGCGCCGGATTTCAAGCGGACGACAAAGTCCGGATTGGCAAGGACCATTTGGCCGTATGCTTCGAGCTCAGCCAGCCCCGCAGCGACATCGGCACCGATCTGGTCGCGCGGACGACCCGGACGGTTCAGTACGAGCGTTGAGCTCCACAACTTACGAATGTCGGCAAGAAGCGGCTCGTTGCCCTGATGCATGATGTGCAGGTACGCAAGACCCAGCTTGTCGAGTTCGCCGACCAGATAGCGGTACAGATCGGGCCCTTCGGCGCCCTCGTCGATGCCCCACATGGTCGTGCCAGGAGACAGACGGATAGCCGTGCGGTCCGCACCAATCTCTTCGGCGATGGCTGCGGCGACCTCGATGGCGAAGCGCGCACGATTTTCGATCGAGCCACCATATTCATCGGTGCGGGTATTCGCGCTCGGGGCGAGGAATTGCTGAATCAAATAGGCGTTTGCGCCATGGATCTCGACACCATCGGCGCCCGCTTCGATCGCACGGCGCGCCGCGAAGCGGAAGTCAGCGACGGTCTGATGCACTTCCTCGGTGGTGAGGGCGCGCGGCGCGGGGATATCTTGCATACCTTTTGCCGTGAACATGCCCGTTCCCGGGGCGATTGCGGAGGGCGCAACACCTTGGCGGTGATGCGGCGTGTTATCGGGATGCGACATCCGTCCCGCGTGCATGAGTTGGAAGAAGATGTGCCCGCCCTCGGCATGCACTGCGGAAGTGACCTTCTTCCAACCGGCGACATGCGCGTCGGTGTAAATGCCCGGTGTAGTGAGATAACCCTGTCCATCGTCCGACGGTTGCGTGCCTTCGGTAACGATCAGGCCCACGCTGGCGCGCTGTGCATAATATTCGGCTGCGAGATCGCCAGGCGTGCCGTCGAAATTTGCCCGGCTGCGGGTCATTGGAGCCATGACAAGCCGATTTTTCAGGTCGTAGCGTCCCAGTTGGACTTGGGTGAACAGTTGCGTCATGATGCGTTTTCCTTGCTATAAGAAAGTGGCTAGGTGCCTAAGTGCTGTCGGTTAAGTAGAGCGCAGTAAAAAGGCAAATGCCGACCAGGTCGTTGGCTTTCAGTCAGACGCGTTCGCCGTTACCTTGTCGTGAGGGAAACATCCGCCTTGGCGACCAATTTCTCGGACGCGGACATAAATTTTTGAACATACTCGTCGGTCAGCCCGGGTGAGGGAAGGATGGCCTCGCCGCGACGGTTGAAGAGGGCGCCGCTGCGCTGCTCGATGTCGGGCGAAACCAGCAGGGGAGCTATCCGCCGGACGTAGGTATCGGCAGTGGGAGTTAGCAGACCAATCAACATTTCCGTGACGCGTGACTTCAACGAGTTTTTTCCAAACAGGTTGTCACGGATATTTGTCTTGATGAGACCGGGGTTCAGCCCAAAGAACGTGGCGTTCGCATAGCGCTTTGCCGCGTCAAGTACAAGCGTTTCGTTGCCGGCAACTGTATTCATATGCGCCCTCATTGCTCCGTAAGACGACTCGGAGTTAAGGTCGGCGAGCGTGCCGATCTGACCAGTTCCCGGATAGCCCATGACGAAAACACGTGGCTTGATTCGTGGCGCCGAGCGTCCCGTGCCCAGTTTGGGCGCGATGCGTCGCAGGATGACCAGGCGATTGAGGTAACTGACCGCCATGTCGCGCTCAATGCCCTCTGAAGTTTCCTGCCGTTGGGGAGCCGCAAAAATGCCGGTGGTGAATACAACCAGATCCAGTGTCTCCGCGCGTAGAAGATCTGCCGCCCGTTGCGACTCGTGCATCAAACTGAGGTCAGCTTTGATGAACTGGATCCCCGGGATCTCAGCGTCTCGGAAGGTTTGGCCGACGACAATGACACGGGCGCCTCGTGAGGCCAGGAAACGGCTCAGCGCTCGTCCGATACCACCGGTGCCACCCACTATGGCGACCTGGAAACCCGTAAGGTCAAGATCTGTGGCGTCCACTCTCCGCCATGTCAGACTCCGATCCCGCTGCATGATGGTTTCCTCAAAAATTTCGTTGAAGAAATCATGCTCTTCAATCTTACCTGGATAAAGACGGTAAATTCGAATTCATTGATCCATTGATGGAGCAATGGCGTGAGTGCATCTGTCGGCTGGCATGTGAAGGCGCAGCGTCCGGTATTGTCTTTGACGACTTGCCCGGAACCGCGTCCCTGATTTGCCCGTCTGCCCGTCAGGCAAGGCGGGGAGCGATGCGAAGCGGCGTGGGTAACTCGATGCCAACACCGGCTCTGGCGGCTCTAGCGAGGATCTCTACCCCAAGTGCCAGGTCTGACACGCCCATGCCCATGGCCTTGAACACAGTAATATCGTCGCTAGCGTTTCGGCCACGCTCACGCGCTACGACATCGCACAGGGACGATACTTCGTTCCATCGTTGTGCCTCGCCATATGTCCGGATCAATTCCATTGACAGCTTTTGGGCTGCCGACAGATCGTCTACCACCGCGCGTGCGCAGCGCGAGAACACGTCATCTGCCAGTTCGAGGCGTTCTTCCGTGATTGCACCGACTGCGTTGATATGAGCCCCAGGCGCAACCATCGAAGCGAGGAGGAACGGTTGCGTCGCGCGGGTCACCGTCGTGATAATGGGCGCGTCTTTTACCGCTTCCTCAACGGAGCCTGACTCGACAATTTCGATGTTCGAGAAAGTTTGCCGCGCACGTTCGATAAATGCGCGACGCTTCTCCACACTCGGGCTGAACACCCGAACCTGCCGAAGCGGGCGAACGGCTGCAACGGCAGCGAGTTGAGCGAGCGCCTGCTTGCCGGTACCGATCAGGGCCAATACGTCAGCGTCTCGTCGCGCGAGCCAACGCGTCGCCACTCCCGAAATGCCGCCCGTGCGCATTTGCCCGAGCGCGAATGCTTCGATAATCGCCTTCAGTTGCCCCGTGGTCGAATCGAACAGAAGGAGCAAAGGGCAGGTGCCGCCAGTGGTGTGCGCCCAAGTCTTTGTTCCCACGAGACCGCTGCCCGGAACAGTCGCGCCAATCGCATGCAGATTGTTCTCATCCCATGCGACGTGCGTCTTGACCATGTTACGGGCCTCACCGCTTGCCTGAAGCGCGAGCCCCTGTTCGAGGGCTCCGATTGCGTCCGGCAAACTCATCAGGTCCACGACGTTCTGCTCAGAAATCCAGATTGGGGAAGTCATGGCACTATCATTCCTCGAAAATCGAAGGCACCGGCGGCGCCAGCTGCAACGTGTTGACCACGATGGCGTGGGTGATATATCGACCGATCAGCAATGCGAAAGCCATTGCTTCCGACGGGGGCACAAGGCTCGCGAAAGCCTCGAACTCTTGGTCGACACCGATGCCGCGGTTTTTGAGGGCGGCGAGCGCATAGACTTGCGCAGCGGTCTCGACCTCAGTGAATGTGTTGGCAGCGGCCGGGTCGAGTTTGGCAACCTGAGCTATCCAGTCGCGGGGAAAGCCCAACTTCACGCTCAATCGCTCGTGTTGGTACCGCTCGTACCGATTTTCCATAAAGCCGGCGACGGTCAATGCGCCAAGCTCCGTGAGGCGGTCGGGGAGGGCGTCCTTGAGCGCGTCAGTGAAATGCATGAACTGAAGAATGACATCGGGTGCATTCCCGGCGCATTTGAATAACTCGCCGAGATAGCCAAGCCGCTTGACTCTGGGCTCAAGATAGGTAGCCAGATCAGGGCGTAGTGACTCCATGTCGAGACGCGGAATCTGTGTGCTCATTTTTGTCTCCAGCATTTGATTGCTTTGTCAGAACGCGCCCGCGAGCACGCCGGCCTTGATTTCGAGGTAGTCGTCGATGCCATATCGCGAACCTTCACGCCCGACGCCGGACGCCTTTACACCACCAAACGGAACCACTTCCGACGAGATTGCACCCGTGTTGATACCGACCATGCCCGTTTCGAGCGCCTCGAATACGCGCACAATGCGCTCCATACCCGTCGCGAAGAAGTAGCCTGCCAGGCCACACTCGGTATCATTGGCAAGAGCGATACCTTCCGCTTCCGTACTGAACCGAATGATTGGGGCGACTGGTCCGAATGCTTCCTCACGGAAGATCCGCATCTCAGGTACAACATTGCGCACGACGGTCGGCGAGAAGAAGTTGCCTCCCAGCGGATGACGTTCGCCGCCGACGGTCACAGTGGCGCCTCGAACACGTGCCTCGTCGATCAGCCCGCTCAAGTGGGTGATGGCGTCGGCATTGATGAGCGGCCCTTGATCTACGCCGTCGACAGTCCCGGGGCCAACCCGCAGTTGAGACACTGCCTGCTCGAACGCGTCGCAGAAGGCGTCGTAGACACCGTTTTGCACGAGAAAGCGGTTCGTACACACGCACGTCTGTCCTGAGTTACGGAACTTTGAAAAGATCGCTGCAGCAACTGCCTTTGGCACGTCCGCGTCATCGAAAACAATGAACGGGGCGTTGCCGCCAAGTTCCATCGAGACTTTCTTGACGGTCGCTGACGACTTGGCCATTAACTCCCTTCCCACTTCCGTCGAGCCGGTAAAAGTCAGCTTGCGGACCATCGGATTGCTGCAGAGTTCATCACCGATCCGGCGAGCGCTACCGGTGACAACGTTGATCACGCCGGGAGGTACTCCCGCTGCCTCAGCCAGTACGGCCAGCGCGAGTGCAGTGAACGGAGTTGCGCTGGCCGGCTTCAGGACCACTGTGCAGCCAGCCGCCAGGGCCGGCCCAACCTTGCGCGTCACCATCGCCGCAGGGAAATTCCACGGTGTAACGGCTGCGCATACGCCGATCGGCTGTTTCAGAACAAGGATGCGGTTGCCTTCAACCGGAGCAGGGAGGATGTCCCCGTTCACTCGTTTTGCCTCCTCGGCGAACCATTCGATGAACGACGCGGCGTATCGAATCTCGCCGCGAGACTCGGCAAGCGTTTTGCCTTGTTCAGTCGTCAGAATGAGCGCTAGATCGTCGATGTTTTCGAGGATCTTTTCGTTCCATGTCCGCAGCACCTGCGCGCGCTGTCTGGCCGTCGTGCGTTTCCAGCTGTCAAAGGCGGTAGCTGCCCGCGAGACGGCTGTCTTCACTGCGCCCACGTCCAGGTCAGGTACGTACCCGACCGTCTTCCCCGTGGCAGGGTCGCGTACGCTGAACTTCGGACCGCTATTCGAGGTGATCCACTCACCACCGATGTAGGCGGCCTCGCGCAACAGATCTGGGCGGCGGAGCGCAAGAGTTGCCATCTCGTCTGATCTTCTGTTCATAGGCGCACCGTCCTTAGATCAAGCCTGCACGCTCGAGAACGCCGTCGAGGCGCTTCTCGAGTTCTGGTGTCGCGCACACCATCGGGAGGCGATGTTCGTTGGTCGGCAGTAGGCCCATCCGCTTCATCATGTACTTGATGGGAATCGGATTCGTATCGAAGAAGACCGAGAGATTCAGTTCGAACAGGTCGAAATGCAGCTTTCGGCCGGCTTCGAGATCGCCGCGTTCGACGGCTTCGCAAAGTTGTGCGACCTTGCGCGGGGCGAGATTGCCCACGGCGTTCATGAGCCCACACGCGCCGACCGCCAGCATCGGGAAGCTCAGTTCTTCGAGCCCGACGAAAACACGCCAGTCAGGACCGAATGCGTCGAGCATGTGGGTAACGAAGCCCATATCGTTGACCGCGTGTTTCATGCCGACGAGATTCGGCGCACGCTCCTTGATGGCCTTGACGGTGGACAAGTCCATGCTGACCGCTGCGCGTCCGGGGATGTGGTAAATCAGAACCGGACGATCGGTCCGAGCCGCAACTTCAGCGTAGTACTCGACAAGACCCCGCTGAGGCGGGCGGATGTAATAGGGCGTTACGACGAGCAGTCCGGCAACCGCCGCCTTGTCCGCATGTGCAGTCAGTTCGAGCGTGTCGGCGAGTGACTGCGAGCCGGTGGCCGCGAGAACCGGGACGCGTCCGGCGGCTGCTTCGATCGCGACGTCCACGAGCCGGTTGCGTTCGCTTACCGTGAGTGAGCTGGGTTCCGCAGTGGTGCCGTTGACGAGCACACCGTGCCCGCCGTTGGCGATTTGCCAGTCGACGAGGCGTGCGTACGTTTCGTAGTCGACGGCGCCATTGCGGAACGGCGTGACGATCGGAGTAATCGACCCTTGCAGTGCAGCTAGTTGGTTCATGGTTGTCACCTTCAGGCGCCAGCTGCACTACGGTTGGTCTGGAATCCGGTCTGTGTGCCGAGCAGTGCGGGAGCTTCTTTCATGCTCTCCTGCCAAAGCAGCGATTCCATGTAGATATTGAGCGGCTGATCCTGAATAGTCAGTTCGTACACCGACTCGTCGTGCGATGCATGGTTGTGGACTGCCCAGCCCGGAGCCGACAGCATCAGATCACCCGCCTTCCAGTCGTAACGATTGCCGGCAACCATGCTGTGACCGGAGCCGGAGAAGTAGTAGTTGATTGCAGCGGAGACGTGACGGTGCGGCCGATCAACGATCTTCGGCGGGCGAATCGTCATCGTCGCGAAGAAGTTCGGCGTGATGCCATTCGTGCGACCTGTAGCGGGGTTGTACATCATGTACAGGCGTCGACCGATGTAGTCGCTGCTCAGCGCGGCGAGTTTGTCGAGTTCAGACTTGACGGTTTCCCAGGCAAAGTGAAGCGGCTTCGATTCGATAACCGTTGGGTTGATCAGCGTCTCGTACGGCATGAGCAGGCCGCCTTCGGTGCCGATCGGGAAGGTACCAAACGGATTCTTGCGCCGGGGATCGTCGTCGGCGTGGGTGATCGCGGGGCCGCTCTCGACGTTGAGCGCAACGTCGAAATCGGGGACGTAGATTTCCATGTGCTGCAGAAGGGGAACGTTCGAATAGGTAAGGCGAACCTGAATCTCGTCGGTATCGTTGATGTGTTGATATGCAACGTAAGAAGGGTGATTCCAGACGTCGTACTGGCGGAACGAGATCGAACGACCGGCAACGATTGTGCGGCCACCACCACGGATGCAGAAGTTCACCTCGGTCGCGTTGTGGCGCATCGGTCGCGTCGATTCGCCCGGCAGCAGCACATGAAGCACCACCTGGATGCCAGGTGCGAGTCCCGGACTAGTGCGGTCTGCAGCCGGATGGACGATGAGGGATTGACGGCGACCATCTTCCGGAGCCGGCAGCGCCGCAAGCCGCGCCACTTCAGCCTCGATTTCCTCGCGAGTGATGACGAGCGGTTCCCAATAGTGATTGTCGCGTGGACTTGCACCGGTTTGATCGATGAACATGGCTTGGCGAGTCGCGAAGTCGCGCTTGAGTTCGTGCATGGTTTCCCCTTCCTCCTGGACCGATAGTGGCTTTTTCGCGGCAATTGCTGCATTGCTTCGACGATGCGCAAACGATAGGCTTCGTGCAGTTAATAATCAAGATTGAGAATTCAAATCAACATAACGAGCGCGACACCCCGGAACGGCGAGCTTCCGTGGTGTTCACTGGCGCAGCGGTACAATTTGTTGATTACGTTCGATGATTCAAACGCAAGTAAATGCTCAAAGATCTGTTGACTCGTGCCGAAGTGCTCGAACTGCTCAGTATCAAGCCCGGTACTCTCTACGCGTATGTGAGCCGGGGAATGATCAAGACCGCGCCTCACCCGGATGGGCGTAAGAGCCTGTACTACCGGACGGACGTCGAGCGCATGCGCAGTCGCAAGCGTGGGCGGCCGCCGGCAGTGGCCGCGGCGGAATCGACGATGCATTGGGGAGCGCCCGTAGTTGCGTCTGCGATCACCCAGGTGACGTCCGAGGGTCCGCTTTACCGCAATCGGTCTGCTGTCGAGATGGCGCGAACCGGTGTTGCTTTTGAATCGGTCGCGCAGCTATTGATAACGGGCATGTGGCAGGACAATTTCGCACCGTGGCCCGCAATTGCTACTCCCGTCGACGTGAGGCAGTTGCTGGATCACTACCGAAAGAGCCCTGTTTCTGGCGATATCGGCAACTTGCTTGGTATGGTTACCTTCGGACTGGGCATGCAAGGCCGTGGAGCGCAGGAGATTGCGGACGGCGCATCTGTGCCCGCCGCGCGACTGATCATGCAGACGATGGCGGGCTGTCTCGGCTTTCTGCAGTCCGTACGTCGATATGTTGAACGCCAGCCGCATGAGTCACTTGCTACTTTCCTTCTACGCATCAACGGTATTGCTCAGACGCCGGAAGCAGTCAGTGCCGTGAATGGAGCGCTCATCGTCCTTGCCGACAACGAACTTGCGCCGGCCACGTTCGCCGCGCGTATTGCGGCTTCGACAAATGCTGACCTTTTCAACTGCGTATCCGCGGCAATAGGGGCACATCTGGGCTTTTCTACAGGTACCGCTACGCAAAAGGTTGAGACGGCTTTGTTACAGACGACCTCTGCGAAGGATCTCTCCCAGAGGGTAGGTTTGGTTAAGGAATACGGTGCGAGTCTGTTCGGATTCAATCACCCGATGTATCCAGGCGGTGATCCCCGTGCAGATCTCATTCTTGAACTGACGCGCTCGCTACCGAAACTCAATGCGGCAACGCGGAACACGCTAGCGTTTCTGGACGATGTTCGGAGTAGCCTCGAATCCCGCCCCGGAGTCGCGATTTCACTGGTAACACTGACACGCGCGTTGGGTATGCCGGACGGCTCGGCCACGGCCATTTGGATCCTCAGTCGCGCCAGCGGCTGGGTTGCCCACGTGCTTGAGCAGCGCACTTTAGGGTTCTTGCTACGCCCGCGTGCGAAGTTTGTGGGCAAACCGTTGTCGCGATGATCGACGTGCCTTCGACGTAAAGACCGGTGCCAAGTTATTTTCAGCCGTCGGAAGGCGCGTCATCCGCAGCAGGAAGCTGGTTTCTGCCGTCACCCGCGCTCAGCAAGATCCAATGCGTCAACAACGGTCGTTTGCGCGCAAAGTTTGCGAAAGTACCGCGAGTTTATCGGAAGCCAAATCGGGGCTCGCCGCTGAAGCGAAATTATCAATGAAACGAAACGTCGAAGACAGCCTTGAAAAAGCGCCGCTTTCTCCATTGAGCACACTGTATTGCGAAGCTGTCGTCCGGCAAATATCACACGGATATCTAACTACTTTAAGCAAATCCTGTCCGCAAGCATTTCAAAATTCACAAATACGGATAGCGACGAAGAAGTGTGACTTTCCGCACAGAGAAGCAATTCGACCGGATCATTATGAGAGCGCGTGGCCTACATTCCCGAGTACATCGTGACTCGCGTTTCGTGGTCAACTACATCGACGCTCAATTTCAATCAACAGGAAGATCATGCGCGAGCTCGCCATCGCGTTGCGCGTCGCTTTGGTTCTCATCGCCATCAATGCTCAAGGTGTGTGTGTCACGGCCATCGCAGAATGACGGATTGCTGTAACACACTACTGAAGCCCTGATCGAAATAGCGATGACCGCACAGCCACACTGAAATTTTTCGCATTAAGCGGCGTCGGGGTGACTCATGGCCAGACTTCCGATTCCGCTAATAACATAATTGGAGCGCCGCGTGAAAAACGAGAACTGCGATTCGTTTGCCAGTTTCAGCGTTTTTGACTGCTTGCGGTGGCGGAGGGAATGGTACCTCGGCGACTGCAATCGCAAATGCGGATGCACAAGGGGTGTCTCGAGATATCGAAGGCTTGCCTGGCGCCTGTTGTGCGCTATTGTGTCGCTCCTTATCGTGCCGGCTTGCGCGCTTGCGCAAACGAGCAACCCGTGTCCGCGGCCCGTGGCAGGGAGCGTGGCCGTCCCGCCCCCGAATCTGTATTCCAGGGATGGCGTCCTCTCCGTTGAGTTCAACTACTACACGACGGTGGATGCGGATGGCCGAACCCTGTTCTGTTTCGTGACGCCGGATGGGGCGCAAGCACCGACGCTGCACATCAAGCCAGGGGATCGCCTGGACGTGCTCGTTCACAACGACGTGCCGGCGCCGCCTGCGGGTGCCCCGATCGAAGTCATGTCCAGCCCGTCCGATCAGTGCGGCTCTGCGATGATGACCATCACGTCCCTGAACGTGCATTTTCACGGGACGAACACTTCGCCCGCCTGCCATTCGGACAACGTCATTCGCACCCTCATCAATTCGAATGAGAGCTTCAACTACTCGATCCAATTCCCCATTGACGAGCCTCCTGGTCTGTATTGGTATCACCCGCACGTTCACGGACTCGCCGAGGCGGCCCTGCAAGGCGGCGCTTCCGGCGCCATCATTGTTGAAGGCATGGAGCAATTGCAGCCAGCCGTGGCCGGTCTGCCCGAGCGCGTGCTGGTGATCCGAGACCAGACCGTCGCGGGCAATCTCACGCCAGGCGGTGCCGTGCCGTCATGGGATCTGTCCGTGAACTACGTGCCGGTACCATACCCGGCGTTGACGCCTGCAGTGATCGAAATGAAGCAAGACCAGCAAGAATTCTGGCGCGTCGTCAATGCGTCGGCTGATTCCATTCTGGATCTCCAGCTCGCGTATGACGACGTTGCGCAACCGCTGCATATTGTGGCACTGGACGGTGTACCGACCGGATCGCAAGACGGGACAAGACGCGGCCACATGCTCACGAGCGAGCACATCTTGTTGCCCGCGGCGGGACGTGCCGAATTCATCGTCGACGGCCCATCGGCACTTGTGAAGCAAGCGGTCCTTAAAACGTTGAAGGTCGATACGGGCCCCTTGGGCGACAGTGATCCCCAACGGCCCTTGGCTCTCGTCAGGACCGTGGGGCGAACGAGCCTGGCGCAGATCCCGGCCAGCACCTTTGCTCCAGCCGGTCCTCAGCGTTTCGAGAGACTGGACAAGGTCGTTCCGAGCGCAACGCGCAAGCTCTACTTCTCGGAGGTGGTTTCGGACCCGAACAATCCCGCCAGTCCAACCAATTTTTATATCACCGTTGACGGGGCGACACCGAGATTGTTCGACCCCAACGAGCCCCCCGCCGTAACGACCCACCAAGGCTCGGTGGAAGAATGGACCATAGAGAATCGCACGGGTGAGAACCACGTCTTTCACATACACCAGATCCATTTTCTGTTAGAGGCTGTGAACGGCGAGCCTGTGTCTGGAGACCAGGAACAGCTCTTCGATACCTATCAAATACCGTATTGGAGTGGCTCAGGACCCTATCCCAGCATCAAGGTTCGCATGGATTTCCGGGGGGCTGACGTGGGGGACTTTGTCTACCACTGCCACATCCTGGGCCATGAAGATAACGGCATGATGGCTATCGTCCGGGTGCTGCCGCGCTCATGAATACCGATTTGCACGCCCCAATGGATGATCGCATGCCAGTGGCAGGAGTGCGCTCTGCCAGAGGTCGCACTCGCGCGCGCGTTTGTGCATGCATGGCGGCCTGTATGTGCGCTGCCGCAGCGACCATCGCTCTCGCCCAGCCCCCCTCGCTCATTGGAGGGCACTTCGCGCTCGTCACTACGGCAGGCGCTGCCGTCACCGAACAGTCCTATCGCGGCAAATGGCAGCTGATCTATTTCGGCTACACCTCGTGCCCCGATGTGTGTCCGACCGTGCTGACAGAGGTCAGTGTGGCCCTTGAGGCGCTGGGCCCGCTCGCCGGGAAAATCCAGCCTCTGTTCATCACGGTCGACCCGGCGCACGACACGGCGCAACTCCTCTCGGCCTATCTGGGATCATTCGATGCCAGGATCGTGGGCCTGACCGGAACGCCCGAGCAAGTCAAGGTCGCAGCCAAGTCGTATCGCGTCTTCTATCGCATACGGAAGCTAAAGGACGACGCGTACACGGTGGACCATAGTTCGTTCCTGTTCCTGCTGAATCCAGACGGCGAATTTTCCGCACTGCTGTCTGGGGATCTTCCTGGACACAAGCTTGCTGATGAACTGCGCAAACGCGTCCGGTGATGCCGACCGGTCGAGGGGAAAGGGCTTGTGAACTCAGGTTCTCGTTCCGGCTCAAGCCTGACGTGCGCGTTGACGGTGTCAGCGGTCGTTCTCGGCCTTGGCGTGGCAGGAGTACACGCCAAGACACCCGCGGATGCCGCATCGCGCATCGCTAATGCTGACGACCCTGCCTTGGTCAACGCAGGAAAGGTCGTTTACCTGCGTAAGTGCGCGTCGTGTCATGGCCGAAACCTGCAGGGCCAGCCGCTCTGGCAACTCGAAGATCAGTTCGCACCTCGGCGTGCGCCCGCTCATGATGAATCTGGCCATACCTGGCAGCACGCCGATGCGGATATCTTTCACATGATCAAATACGGGCGTTTCAGCGCGACACACCCGTCCCAGATCAGTTATATGCCTGCCTTCAAGGACGTGTTGAGTGACGCCGAAATCTTGCAGGTCATGGCCTCCATCAAAGCCCGTTGGCCACTTGGACTTCGCGTCTCCCAGGCAATGCTCAATCCTGGCTTTGCCGGCATGCCACCTAATGCCGGGGACGTTGAATGGACGCTGCCGCCGAATTGCAACGCCACTGCGGCGCGCTGGCGTGCCCAGTCCCGTTGAGCGAAGCGTCATGACACCTGCTGCGCGGCATGTCGAAGTTGACCCGCTTCGACGGACAGTTGTGCATTCAGAGATTGAATGTGATCTAGCCTCCATGTGACGGTGAGGCGCGGGTTGTCCACGGACTGGCAGCGGGGTGCTTCTCTCGCCCATGACGCTGCCCGTCGGCGGGCAACCCGCAATGCGACGATGTTTGTATTTGCGCGTGCAACTGTTCGAACTCTAGCGGTGAAAGGTAGCGCAGGCTGCTGTGCAGGCGGCGCAGGTTGTTCAAGATTGCGCCGTGCCAACCAAGGGCGAACGCGCTCAGCAGAACCGTTTCTGCCAGCCCCTATGAAGCCCTTTTTGAAACCCTTTCTTAAAGCCCTTCCACCCCTGAATGACGCTTGGCGGACCGCTAGCTGCCGTACGAATGTCCATGGAAAGACAGTCTCGAATGTCCCTTCCTGCCCGCTTGTACCCGCTGAATTACGAGGCCACAAAGCGGCCATTGGCATGAGGGTATGTTTTCGAGCGCCGGCTAAGGGCACTGAAAGCCGAACGCGGACAATCGGCCAATAGTTGCGGTTCACGCAACGCAGAAAGCAGTCATTCCAATGGCCGGTTCACTTCGGAACCTGCAAAATGCCCGATCGGGCCTGCGCTTGAACCTCACCGCTCCGGCTGCAACTGCCCCCAGCTCACGAGAATCGCTTGGATGCTGCGCGCGTAGGCGTCGCGCTCGTGCGGCGATTCCGAGTGATACGCGCCGATTGCGCGCCATGTGTTGCCGAACCGCACCATCTTCTGCTTGAGCAGCCAAGCGGCCACAAAGATATTCACGCACGGGTCCGTAAGCGCGCGGTGCGGAATGCCCCGGCTCTTGAGTTCCGGAAAGTGGATCGAATTGATCTGCAATTGCCCCACGTCGATCGAACCGTTGGCGTTACGGTTGATGGCGGTCGCGTCGCCTTTCGATTCGCGCCACGCCACGGCGCGCAGCACGAGCGGATTGACGCCCTGGTAAGCGCCGGCCTTTTCGAAGCAGTCGTCGGCGGGCGGGGCGGCTTGCGCGGCCGAACTGCCGAGCGCCAGCAGCGCCACCCAGGCGCAGATGGCCCACGACCGCAAAGGGCGGAAGGCGTTGGTCTTGTGCTGGTGCATGGGTCGAGGCTCCAGATCCTGCTTTACTGCGCCAGCGCGGAATCGAGCTGCCGCTCGATGTCCTTGAGATAGGTGCGCGACGCATCGGAGACGACGAGGCGCGGCGTCGGCATCGCGCAGTGGCAATCGTGCTGGTGCATATTCTTCTTGTTGTGCGACGTCGAGCGCGGCGCGGGAAGGTCGTCGTCGTCGCCGGTGGAGGGCGGCAGCATGGCGAGCGTGGGTAGCGGCGGGTAGACCTTGTCCGCAGAGGCTGTGGTGGCAGGGGTGGCAGCGGCGGCCGTAGTTGCAGGCGCGCTGGCGGCGGGCTGGCCCGCCCATGCGGCCGAACTTAAGCATAGCGATGCCGCGGCGAAAGCAATCAGGCGCATCGTGTCAGTTCCCCGCATGTAGCGGCTCTATCGAGACGCTGTACGTCTGGTTAGAGCCGGCCGTAAGGTTTTCGAGCGTGGGTTTGAGCCCCTGCTGCGGCACGCCTCGCCAGATCGCCTGGTTGATGTACTTGAAGTCCTGGCCCAGCGCCGTCGCGCGGATCACGGTGGGCTGCTTCTGCGCGGCGGCGAGCGCGCCCGCCTTGGCGAGCACCGCAGCCAGTTGCGGATCGCGCGCGCCCAGTGCATCGGCGGGAATGTCGAACTTCATGATCACGTTCGACACCGCAGGTTTCTCGGCTTGAGCCGTATTGGGCTGCTGCAGTTGTGCGCAGCCTGTCACAAACATTACG
Organism: Paraburkholderia sp. HP33-1; assembly: GCF_021390595.1. Classification (NCBI taxonomy): domain Bacteria; kingdom Pseudomonadati; phylum Pseudomonadota; class Betaproteobacteria; order Burkholderiales; family Burkholderiaceae; genus Paraburkholderia; species Paraburkholderia sp. HP33-1. Next base: position 928,617 of record NZ_JAJEJR010000003.1, read on the forward strand.
GCAAGTAAGAGCACTACGCGCGTCACGTCGGGGTCTCCAAAGTTTCGTGGCGATGTACGTGTTTTCGGCTTGGGCAGCGGAGACTTGATACTCGGGAGGCAAACGTTTGCGAAAAAGAAAAAGTTCGCTCTCGCGGTGCCGCTTCCCGGAAAGTCGCTGCGCGCACCGCCGCCTTGGAGCAAAGAACTTCTTGCCCTCTCGGGTAAAGCGTCAGTCATGAAGGCTCGTGAGACTGCAAGTGGCGAGCTTGACTGTCAGTTCGCTTCGTTTGCGGCGCCGACTCTTAACTCGCCCGCGCTTATCGCGATTAGGCTGCCGCGACACGGCCGGCGAACCGGGGAAGGCACAGCACTCTTTCACCGCGGGTTTATGACGCCACGATCCAGTCGGCTCGACCAGTTGCAAATAAACGCGCGAAGCATGTGCGGTGTTTGCTATTGCTGAGATCCAGACTTTGAGCCTTCGTCTGGAAATACCTGATTTGACATAATCAAGTTTATCAACTTTTCAAAAAGGGTGCGATGCTACAATCGAGACGACTCCACGCCGGCTCTGCTTGTCTACAGCCGGTTCCCTCGGGATAATTTCCTTCCGGGCGCGACAACCCGTGCCCGATGACCAAAGCGCATGACCAAAGATCTGGGTACGCCCGCGTGGGCTGAGGATTATCGCCACTGGTTTACCGAGCTCAAGCAGCCTTCGAGCGCGCGCGGCAGCGCACCGTGGCCAGCGCGAATCGCGAGCTGGTAGCACTGTACTGGCAGATCGGCCGCGACATTCTCGACAGGCAGCAAAAACAGGGCTGGGGCGCGAGCGTTGTCGACCGGCTCGCAGGCGATCTCAAAACGGCGTTTCCCGACATGCGCGGATTCTCGCCGCGCAACCTCAAGTACATGCGTGCGCTCGCGCACGCCTTTCCACAGCCGGAATTTGTGCAACAGGCCGTTGCACAATTGCCGTGGTCGCACGTAGTGACACTGCTCGACAAATTGGATGACGCCGCCCAGCGACTTTGGTATGCGGAAAAATCGCTTGAGCACGGCTGGTCGCGCAGCGTGCTGACCATGCAGATCGAGACGGCGGCCCATGCGCGCGCCGGCAACGCGGTGACGAATTTCGCCGACCGGCTGCCCCCACCCCAATCGGATCTCGCGCGTGAGGTGCTTAAGGATCCGTATATCTTCGACTTCCTCGGGTTGACCGAGAACGCCCAGGAGCGCGACATCGAGCATGCGCTCACGCGGCACATCACGCGCTTCCTGCTCGAACTGGGCGCCGGCTTCGCATTCGTTGGACGCCAGTACCGGCTGGAGGTCGCTGGCGATGAATTTTTCATCGATCTGCTCTTCGACCATTTGAAGTTGCGCTGCTACGTCGTGGTCGAGCTCAAGACGACGCCATTCAAGCTGAGGGAGACATCAAAGTGATGCCCATCATTTCCGATCCCCGGAAATGGCTCTGCGCCATGAGGCGTGGCTTGACGGTGAAAATGGGTGGCGCGCCGATGTCTGGATCGCAGGGCGGCCCCTGCTCATCCGTGCCTGAATCCGGATTGCCATTCAAGATGTACAGGCGATCAACAATTCTGCACAGATAGATCGTGATTATTGCAATTTATGAAAAATATGGTTACAAAATAGGCGTTTACCCTTAATTACTATTTCCTTACAATCGCCTTAAAGGTCGAAGACAAGCACACGCTTGTAGCGCCCCAACAGAAACCAAGGAGGTAGTAATCATGAGACCCATCGTTAGACTCGCCGCCTTTGTGGCTGCCATCGCCTTCGCTGCTCCGATTACGGTTTTTGCCGCAGCAAACGTCGCAGCAAACCATCCGCTGACCCGCGCGGAAGTCCGTGAGCAACTGGTCGAGATCGAAGCGGCGGGTTACAACCCGGCCCGTGCAAACCCGCGCGAATATCCGGCGGACATCCAGGCTGCCGAAGCCAAGGTCGCTGCGCAACACGCGGGCACGCCCGGCGTGAGCGGCAGTCACCCGGTGACCGTCGTGGCAGTCAGTGAAGAAGTGATTGAGATCGAAAGCGTTGGCGACACCTCCGGAGTGGGTGGCGTCGTAAGCGGCTCGTCCGCAGCGGGCGGCCCTGTCTACAAGAGCGAGGCAGCTCGCACCGGCCCGGGCTCGGTCTACTTCGGTCACTAACCGGCTGACAAGCGACTGACCGACCGTCCGCCTGTCTTTCCATGGAAGTGCGCAGAAACACTGCGCACTCACATCTACACCAACTGACTCGGGAAACGTAGTCGCCGTCAAACGCGACTGTTTCATCTCGATCACTTCTTTTGTCAAAGCAGCCATGAAATCAAAATTACTCGCGCATTTCATGATCGCCGCTCTGCTTGGCGCGTCGATCCCCGTTTTCGCCCAGCCTCACGACAAGCAGCGTCACAATGACTGGTCGGCGCACGGCCCGCAACAACACGACATGCGTCCGCCGCCCGGTCACGGTCATGGTCCCATGCCGCACGAGGCCTATAGCGGCCGGCCGGGCGGCCCGATGCCGCGTGCCGACTGGCGCCAGGGCGATCGGCTTCCGCCTGAATACCGCGACCACAACTACGTAGTCGACGACTGGCGCGGCCACGGACTGCGACCGCCGCCGCGAGGCTATCACTGGGTTGGAGTGAACGGAGATTACGTGCTCGCCGCTATCGCAACTGGCATCATTGCGGACGTCCTGCTCTCCGGCCACTAACACCGGCGGCAACCGTTTCAACGGGTTGGATTCATCCACGCAGACAGCGGCCGCGCACTAATCCGACGGGCAGCCGCTATTCACGCCGTTCAATCGGGTTCGCTCTGGTACGCGCCGCGCTATCCGATTACCCCAAGATGCGCTACGCGGCGTGGCCAGAACGATGGGCGTCGCCGAGTATCAGCTCATGCGTGAAGTGCCGGCTGCCCTTGAGACCGGACCGCCGACCATCGATCAGATTGAGACCGAACTGCCGGGCGATCTTCCGGATACCCCGATATAGCATGCGCGTCACGCGCGCCTGAAGGCGAGCCCGAGCATTCGACGTCTACCTGACCGAGGACGAGCGGGCGGCGAATAATCCAGGTTGTGTGGAAACCCGATGGCATTGCGATCCGACGCGTGCCCCTGAACCCAGCGGCGCGTTTGACTGGCTTCAATCACTGCGATCAGCACGCGTCGACGAGACCGCAAAACCTGCACCCGCGGGACCAAAGCGGTCGTAAGATTCTTCGAGTGCCCCATGCGAAGGATTCGCCTTAGATAACATTGCAGCGAAGCAAGATGTGGCATCCAATTGAGTTTGCCGGTCATCCTCGCCCGTTCGCGATGAAACTACTTCCAAAGCCACTGAACACCCGCCTGCAACTACGCAAGAAACTGCGTCGCGCCAGTGGCTTTCAAATCGCCATTGCTCATCGTCTGCGACAGCTTAATGTCGAGGATTGGCGCACAGTAACTGCCGGGCAAAGCTTTTATTTTTCGCCTGAATACCTGCAAATGATTGAAGTGGCAGGTCCGGCCAATCTCGAGCCGCGCTACGCCTTGATCTCGGATGACGACGGACCGCTGGCCACAGTCTGCATGCAAATCGTCCAGGTGAGCCTCGAACACTTTGGTGAACAAGGCAAGCCCAAGCTCAAAGTTCCACTCAGAGAGCGTATTCTTGTCTGCGGCAACCTGCTCAGTTACGGGCAGCACGGCGTTTGTTTCGCGCCCGGCAGCACTCCTGCGGAACTGTGGCCTGCGGTGGCGGAGGCACTCTATCGTACCCGCCGATCCGAAAAGCTGGATGGTCAGACCAACGTGATTCTGGTTAAGGACATTCTGGAGGCCGACAAGGTACCCAGTTCCTGCCTCGGGAACCTCAGCTATTCTGCCGTCGAAACCGAGCCCAACATGGTGCTGACGCTACCCGAAGGCATCGATACCCACGATGACTATCTTGCCAGTCTTGCTTCCAAGTACCGCAATGCCGTCAGGTCCCAGATCTACAAACCGTTCGATGCGGCTGGATTCCGGATCGAACGCCTTGAGACGGTGGCGTCGGTCGCCGGACGTTTGCAGGATCTTTATCTGCAGACTCACGCCCATGCCAGCTTGCGCCCGTTTATGCTGGATCAGGAATACTGGCCTGCGTTAGCGCTAGCTGCCGGCGCATGCGTCGCTTTCCACGTCGCCGTTAAGGGTAGCCAGATTTATGGCTTCGTTGTCACGCTCAAGGATGCGGAGACGGCGGTCGTCTGGCACATCGGTTTCGATCGCGAAGCAGCCGGCAATGGTGTGCCGCTGTATCTGCGCCTTCTGCATGCATCATTGACGCAGGCAATCGATTTCCGTTGCCGGCGCGTCTCTTTCGGCAGAACGGCGCTTGCACCCAAAGCGCGAATTGGCTGTCTGCCGGAGCCGATGCAGATTTGGGTGCGGCACCGCCAGCCTCTGCTAAACCAGGCCATCAGCCCTTTGCTGCGACTGATCCAGCACGAAGAGGCGCCGGAATGTTCCCCTTTTAAGAAAACATCGAACCACTCTGAAGAGCTTTGATATTCGTATAGCCGTATATGGACTCCCACCTATCAGCAAGATCGGTGCGCATTTTGAAGGTCTCGAATGCTTCTGTTCATTCGGCTTTTGATGTGCCTGCCATCAGCACAAGCCCTTTCGCTTCAACCTCAGCCTGCGCGATATCGAGGAGTTGCTGCTAGAACGCGACGTGAGCGTGACGTACGCGAGCGCAGGATTGTGACTGACCAACTGCGCAGCTATCCGGCAGCGAAGGCGGACATTGCGGAACTGGCCGACGTGACGATAGATGCCGGCTTGTAGACAATTCGCGGGATCGAAGAACCGGGGGTTACACCCCCTGCTCCGGTTTTCTGATCGCGGATGACCCTGCCTGACCGGCGGCTGTGTCGGTGGCCGTTGCGGCCGTCGCGCTCGGCACGATGTGCAATTCGCGGGTGCGCAACGGCAGCGAACAATGCGCGTCGGTCAGTGTTTGACGCACCTGGCGCGCGAGTTCCCACCGCATGGTCCAGAACATGTCCGTGTTCGACCAGACGCGGATATTCAGCACCGCCGTGCTGTCGTCGAAGCGGATGACCATAACCTGCGGCGCGGGATCGCGGAGCGCACGCGGGTCGGCCGCGGCGAGGGTGCGCAGCGCCTCAAGCGCGCGATCCACATCGTCACCGATCGAGATCTCCACTTCGAGATCGAGCCGGCGCATCGGATTACGGCTGAAGTTGCGGATCGAATTGCTCCACAACGCGCTGTTCGGCACGTATTCGCAAATGCCGTCGGGTTTGGTGAGGCGCGTCGTGAACAGATTGACTTCGACGACCGTGCCCGCGACACTGCCCGCTCCGCCTTCGATATAGTCGCCGACCTTGAACGGCCGCAACACCAGCAACATGATGCCGGCCGCGATGTTCTGCATCGTGCCTTGCAGCGCGAGACCGATTGCAAGACCGGCGGCGCCAAGCACGGCAATGATACTGGCCGTCTGGATGCCTAACTGCGACAGCGCGCCGACGATCGCGACAATCCGGATGCCCCACAGGCCAATGTCGCAGAGGATCGGTCGCAGCGTGGCGTCCATGCGTGATTGACGCGCGAGCAGCCGGCGCAGCGACAACGAAGCGCGGCGCGCGACCCACCATCCGATCACCAGTATCGCCGCAGCGGCGCACAGACGAATCGAGAGCGCGGTGAGCGTATCCAGCAGGAAGTCCCATCTGTCGGGACTGATTTCGACGAGAAGATTCTCCATGTGTCTTGACGATCCCTTTTTTGGACAGCGGGTAGATTGCCGCGTGCCAGTATCGACGATATACGTGGACGAACTCGATTGGCTTCCGCGAATTTAACCAGATAACTTCCATTTTGGGTATTTTCAGCGGTTAAAGCCGCGTGATTTATCTGAGCCTGTTATCCAGGTCGCTTCCCGGAATAGCCGTCTGTCACCATCGATCTTCCGTCGTCGTAACGGGAGCCGCTCGAGCGAGCGGCCGCCCGCTCCGGCGCCCATAAACGGCCTCGCCCGCGTGACTTCGAGGAACCGGAAACGATGTCCTCACACCCCGTTCAACTTTCTCTGCGGGCGTTTCGATAACCGCTCAAGTTACCCACAGAAACTGGGCACAAGCCTGTGGACAACAGGCTCATGACTCGCTCAACGCATTGAACGCATTGGTTTTCACTCGCACGCTTCTGATGAGTCGGCTGCGGCGTCGTATACGCACTAGCAGAGCCTTGCCGCAGGCGGTTTGGTACCCTTAAAACCGCCAGTTCCAGCACGCGGTCGGGGAGACAGCGCTAGCTGGCTGCTCGCGACCTCGGTGCGCAAGGCGCTTCCGCCCGCCGGCCGCACAGTGCGGGCCCGCCGCACGCGTGCCGTTATACTGCTCCCTCGACAAACGGACACGTAGCCGGCACACATGGCGACGTTCATGCAATTCGTCTTGCGACTGGAACAGGACCTCGAAGCGCTGCTGGTCCAGCATGGACCGTTGGCCTACGCAATCGTCGGGGCGATCGTCTTCTGCAGTGTCGGCGTACTGCCGCTCGTCATTCTGCCCGCGGACATGCTGCTGTTCCTGTCCGGCGCACTCGCCGCTGTCGGCGTGCTGCAGCCTGTGTGGCTCGCGCCGGTGCTGGTCGGGGCCGCCGTTTCCGGAACCGTGTTCAACTATGCGCTCGCACTTGCGGTCGCGTCGGTATGGAAACCGAAGCGCAGCGGCTGGATCGACAAGGTCAGTGGGCGAACGCGCACACTCTATGCTCGTCACGGCGCCGCGCTGCTGCTGTACTCTCCGTTCATCGCAATCGTCCGGGCGGTCGCGCCCGCGGTCGCCGGCGCGACGAAGATGCCGTTTCGCCGCTTCGTGCGCTTCGCGACCGGCGGCGCAGTGATCTGGATATGCTCACTCGCGGGGCCCGGTTATTTCTTTGGCAACGTGCCATGGGTCCGCTCGCACCTGCCGGCTGCGATGGCGATCGTGATCGGCGCGGGTGTCGTCGCGCTCGTCGTCAGCCTGCTATGGCGAGGACGGCGCAGGCACCGCACCACCGATCCGACGCTATCCGACGAAAAGTCCCGCTGCGACTGACCCGGCGGCCCACAACCCGGCAGGCAGCGCTGCTCGCGAGGAAACGCATGAACCAGGGTCTGCTGAAATGCACATGTGCGGCCGTGCTCGCAACACTGCTCGGGTGGGGACTGTATGTCGGCCGCCCCGTGCTGGTGCCGATTGCGTTCGCCATCATCGCGACGTATGTGGTCTTCGGTCTCGCCAAGCTGCTGCGCCGCCTTCCCTACCTCGGTGCTCCCCTGCGGGACGGCCTGCGCCACGCGATCGCTGCGACGCTGATGCTCTTCACGGTCTATCTGTCGGTCGACCTGCTGCTGTCTGACAGGGACCGGCTGATGGCCGTCGCGCCGAAGTACGAGGCGACGCTGCTCCTATTGCTTACGAGGTTCGCCGCGCTGCTGCACATCGAAACGGAGGCGAACTGGGCTGCGATCCGCCGCGATCTGTTGGCGAGCGTCAACGTGCAGGCGATCATGACCGCCACGCTGTCGTCGGTGTCGTCGCTACTCGCGGCGATCATCGTCGTGCTGCTTTATGCGACGTTCTTTCTCATCGAGCACGCGAAATACCGCCGCAAGCTCGTGAACTTCGCGGGCGGCTCGACGCGGATCGTGTCGGTAATCGACGAGATCAACTCGAAGATCGGCGTCTATCTCGCTATGAAGACCCTGCTTGGCGCGATCCTTGGCATCGCGAGCTGGATCTGCATGCGGCTCGTCGGACTCGAATTCGCGGAGCTTTGGGCAGTGCTGATCGGCCTGCTGAACTTCATCCCGTATGCGGGCTCGTGGATCTCGGTCGCGGTGCCGACGCTGCTAGCCGCGCTGCAGTTCGGCCAGTGGAACGCGGCGCTCGTGCTGTTCATCTCGCTCACGCTCGCGAACTTCGTGGTCGGCCATCTCCTCGACCCGTGGCTGATGGGCGGCTCACTGAACCTGAGCCCCGCAGTAATCCTGATCAGCCTGGCAGTGTGGTCGTCCATCTGGGGCATCGCGGGTGCCTTCCTCGCAGTGCCGATCACCGTCGGCCTGGTCATTGCGTTTTCCGCGTTCGAATCGACACGTCGTTTCGCAGTTCTCCTGACGAACGACGACTAACGTTGTTCGCCCGTCGGTGACGACCGATAGCTTCGGGGATACATCGCGCGCGAGTCCGCCATGTCTCACGAACCGGACTTCGCGTTCGAAAACTGTCGAAAGGCGGTTCAGGAATGTCCCGCCGAAACGACTCGACCTGCCGCGCCAGTTCTGCCCCGCTCAGGGGCCGGTGATGGATTGTTGTGGCGTTTCATGGATGCCGGAACCTCGCGACCGATTAGTTTGTTTTTTTCAGTTGTAGAGCGTCGGCCTGCTCACGGCTAGTCTCTGTCGCATTAACGCGGCCGAGTGAGATCTGTCGACCCGTAACGCATGACGAGCATGATGGCAAAACGAAGACGCTACACAAGACGCTGCCCGGTGGCCTTGGCAAGGTACCGAAGCGATTGCACTATCCACTGGCGGTGATTCTGCTGTGCGTGCGCCGGTATCCGGCGTATTCGTTGAGCCTGCGCAACCTCGAAGAGATGATGCTGGAGCGTGGAATCGAGATGGATCATTCGAGCGTGCATGGCTGGCTCATCAAGCTCGGGCCGCTGTTCGAAGAGGCGCTTCGCAATCGCATGCGTGTGATGGGCAGGAGCCGGCGCGTCGGTGAGACTTACGTCAAGGTCAAAGGCCAATGGAAGTATTTGTACCGTGCCGCCCGACACGGAGGGCAAGATGGTTGACTTCCTGCTACGAGTCCATCGTGACAAGGCGGCTGCTCTTCGTTATTTCAGGAAGGGATCGACCAGAACGGCGAGCCCGAGACGATTAGCCGGCAGCCAACGACAGATCCAGCCAAGACCGGCCGACAAATTGCATTTCGGAATGTATTCACAGCCGATCCAGCCGTCGTAGCCGAGCGAATCGATCAGGTCGAACGGACACGGATAATTCACTTCGCCCTCGTCGGGCTCGTGGCGGTGCGGCACGCCCGGGACCTGGATATGGACGATGCCTGCGAGCAGCGTCTTCAGCTTCACCGCGAGGTCGCCTTCGGCGATCTGGCAGTGATACAGGTCGAACTGCGCCTTCAGGTTCGGCGCGCCGACCTCGCGGCAGACGTCGTACGCGTCCTGCTGCCGGTTCAGGAAATAGCGGGGTATGTAGCGCGTGTTGATCGGCTCGATCACGATCATCTTGATTTCAGCGCGGTTTCGACGCTGCGCCTGAAATCGTCATCGCGCCCCGGTAGCGCTGTAATCCGTTCGGGCAGAAAATCTCCCGCGGCACCGTCGCCACTACAGATATCTCTAGATTTATCAACCAAATAGCCAAATGGTGCATCATGAAGCATGCTCCTGGCTGATGATAGAACGATTGGAGACGAGCCTGGTTAGGCGTCGATGGAAGTGTTAACATTTGTTACTCGACTGTCCCTCGGCGTCTTTCACCAGTCGTCATGCGATGGGACGGTCATCTCGTCGGAGGTCAGGAGCGATGACTCCCGCCATCATCATCCTGCTCGTGCTCCTGGGCGTCGGGCTGCTGCTCGCGCTCTGGCTCATGGGCATTTACAACAGGCTGGTGGTCGCCAGGAACCGCTTCGAGAACGCCTTCGCCCAGATCGACGTGCAGCTCAAACGCCGCTACGACCTGATTCCGAACCTGGTCGAAGCCGTCAAGGGCTACATGGGCCACGAGAGGGAGACGCTCGACGCCGTCATCAAGGCCCGCAACAGCGCGATGGCGGCCGAGCAGAAAGTCGCCGCCAACCCCAGCGACCCGGCGGCCATACGGGGGTTCAACCAGGCCGAGGCCCAGTTGGGCGGCACCCTGGGCCGGCTCTTTGCCCTGTCCGAGGCGTACCCCGACCTCAAGGCCAACCAGAACATGCTCGCCCTGCAGGAGGAACTGACCTCGACCGAAAACAGGATCGGCTTCTCCCGGCAAGCCTTCAATGACGCCGCCACCGAGTACAACATCCGGCGCGAGGTCTTCCCCGCCGTTATGGTGGCCGGCATGTTTGGATTCAAGGAAGCAGCACTGCTCGAAACCGCGGAGGCCGAGCGCGCCGCGCCGAAGGTGTCGTTCCGGTAGCGCGGAACCGCCACGGCTCCGCGCTTCAAGCGCCCAAAACCGCGCCGACCATGGCCACTAATTTCTTTCAGCAGCAGGATTCGGCAAGGCGCAAGACCTTCCAGCTAGTGGTCTATTTCGTCCTCGCGATCCTGATTCTGATCGTCCTCGTGTACGGCCTGTTGGTGGCGTTCAGCACGTATGGCGCCCACGAGCCAGTGCCCTGGTGGCAACCTGACATGCTCCTGATCGCGGCGCCGGGGGTGGGCATTGTGGTCGGCGGGGCCAGCGCGATCAAGGTGGCCCAGCTCGCTTCCGGCGGGCAGGCCGTCGCCTTGATGTTGGGAGGTAAGGAGGTGCCGGGCACGACCACCGACGCGCGCGAGAAACGGCTCCTCAACGTCGTCGAGGAGATGGCCCTCGCTGCGGGAGTGCCGGTGCCCCCCGTATATGTTCTGCCTGAGGCAGGCATCAATGCCTTCGCGGCCGGCTACGCCCCAGGCGATGCCGTGGTCGCCGTCTCCCAGGGCTGCCTTAATTACTTGACCCGCGACGAGCTGCAGGGCGTGGTGGCCCACGAGTTCAGCCACATCCTCAACGGTGACATGCGGCTCAACATCCGGCTGATCGGCCTGATCTTCGGGATCATGGTGTTGTCCATCATCGGCCGCAGCCTCATGTTCGCGTCCCGCGGACGCTCCTCGGGAAGACAGGATTCCCGTGGCGGCATGATGCTGCTGGGTCTGGGCGTGTTTGTGCTGGGACTGGTGGGTGCGTTCTTCGGTCGGCTGATCATGGCAGCGGTGTCCCGGCAGCGCGAGTACCTGGCCGACTCCAGCGCCGTCCAGTTCACGCGCAACCCCGACGGGATTGGCGGGGCGCTCAAGAAGATTGGCGGGCTGGCCGAGGGGTCGCGCATCGACACCCCCCGGGCCGCCGAGGCCGCTCACATGTTTTTCGCCAACGCCTTCGCCGGCGCGGGACTCACCGGACTGCTGGCCACCCACCCGCCCCTCGTCGAGCGCATTCGCCGGCTCAATCCCCAGTTCGACGGCCGGTTCCCGGAAGTGCGGCCGGTCGGCGTCGATCGGGAAGACCTCGAAGAGCGCCGCCCCAGCCGAGTCCCGCCATTCGCCCGGCCACCAACGTTCCCGGGGCTTCCTCAGGTGCCTATGCCGGTGTTGGGGTTAGCTGCCGACACGGCGTCCCGGGTTGGGCACATCGATCCGGAAGTGATTGACTACGCCCACGAGCTGCACGACAGCATGCCCGAGGTGCTCCGGGTTGCCGTACAGGAGCCGTTCAGCGCTCGCGCCCTCGTCTATGCTCTTCTCATGGACCCAAGGGCGAACCTGCGGGAAATCCAATTGACCCAACTGAAGGCCGGCGCTGAGCCGCAGGACTTCGCGGAAGCCTTGCGGCTTGTTGTCCCTGTCCAGGCACTGCCGGACACGCATCGGCTGCCCCTGCTGGACCTGGCCTTGCCGGCCCTGCGGCAGATGTCACCGCGCCAGCACCGTGCTTTTCGCGCCCAGGTAGAGTTACTGATGGTCGCCGACCAGCGGCTGAGCCTGTACGAGTACGCGCTCCGCTGTGTACTGCATCGCCATCTCGACGCCCAGTTCCTGCCTCAGCGTCAGACGCGTCCAGTGCACAGCTCACCGAAAAAACTGGCGCCCCAGGTCGCGACGGTGTTGGCGCTATTGGCCTGGGAAGGCCAGCCGGAACGCGACCAGGCCGCCCGTGCATTCGATACGGGCATGCGCGGATACATTGGCGGCGACCACACGCACCGCTTGCCGCCCCGCGAGGAATGCTCCCTCGCCGGGTTCGATGCGGCCCTGCAAACGCTCAATCAATCCGTGCCGGCAATCAAGCGCCGGATCGTCGCCGCCTGCGCGGGCTGCATCCTCGCGAATCAGCAGGTCAGTGTCCGTGAAGCAGAGCTGCTCCGCGCCATTTGCGATACGCTCGACTGTCCGCTACCGCCCCTCGTCGTGGAGAAATCGGAAGGACGATGAAAGACATTGCAGCCAGGCGGGGCTGTGTCGCAATAACGAAGATGGGATGCGCGAGCTTCCGCTATGAACAGGACTGCTTATGTTGCAAGAGGATAGAACTAATCGGCAGCAGTCACAGCGATGTCATCGTCGCGCATTCCGTGCGCTCCCGGGAAAATCGTTGTGTGTCGTTGCCGGCTTCGTTTTGATCCAGATGCTGAGATTCAAGCGAACCCGCCCGACGCCTAACTCATACTCCAATCGGCAACCTCGCGACCACGCAGACCCGGATCATCCGTGTATCGGCAACGGTTCATTTTGTCGGCGGACGCAACACGTACCGGGCTGAGCGTGTAGAAGGGCGCATGGGGTACGAGGTCAGTTCGACGTCGTCGAGCCACAGCCAGCGAGATTGCACCGGTGCGATCAGATGCTTCCCATCATGACCGGCATCAGGATAAGCTGCGCGTCAAGGGTGGGCCAGCCGATTGAGATGGGGCGGAACAGTGACTATCCACAAGCTGAGGGTTCGCGCACTTGCGTTCTGCTTGACGCTCGCGTTACTGGGTAGCAGCGCGGCATTGGCAGGCGAAGTCAAGGTAATGATGTCGGGCTGGTTTGGCCCAGCGTATCGCGAACTGGGCCCGCAATTCGAGGAAGCGACCGGCGATACACTGTTCACCATCTGGGGGCCCGCAGAGGGCACGGCCGTGAATGCCATCCCCGTGCGGCTTGCGCGTGGCGAGTGGGCCGACGTCCTGATCGTCGTCAGCGATGCGCTCGACCATCACATTAACGCCGGCACGGTGGTGCCTGGCAGCAAGGTGGACTTCGCACGCTCGCCCATCGGCGTGGCGGTTCGCGAAGGTGCGACGAAACCGGACATCAGCTCTGCGGACGCATTGCGCCGCACGCTGCTCGCAGCGAAGTCAATCGTCTATCCGCACAGCGAGAGTGGAGTCTATATTGGCAACGAACTGTTTGCGCGTCTGGGCATTGAGGGGAGCGTGAAAAGCAGGAGCCGCATGGTTCCGGACGAGCGGGTCGCGACTATCGTCGCGAACGGTGAAGCAGAACTCGGGTTACAGCAGGTCGTGGAACTGTTGCCGGTAAAGGGGGTGACTGTGGTCGGCAGTTTGCCCGCGGAATTACAAAGGTACACGATGTACTCCGGGGGTATCGCCACCGCTGCGAAAAATCCGGCCGGCGCTGAGGCTCTAATCCGTTTTCTGTCGTCGCCGGAAGCGGCGCCGGCGATTGCGAGAACCGGGCTCGAACCGCTCACAGCGGCGCCCGCGAACTGAGCGAAGCAGCAGCGCTGCCGACACGCCACCACCGAAGGCGGCGGCCGCCGTAGGATGGTCATGCGCACCGGCTGTCAACGAGCTAAGGTCCAACCTTTGACAGCGATCGTCTCGCGTTGGCTTGGGAGCCGGCTTTCGAACTCTTTCCTGGACGGCAGAAGCAGGTTGGCTACGGACAAATACGTCGTGCGACAGTCGGCCAAACGCGGCCATTCAGGTCAGACCCGCGAGGGTCGGCTTACGGCCGAGGCCATGTCAAAACCCGGCCGATCACCTGGACTGAATCAACCTGTTAGCGCGAGAGGCGGAGATGGGGCGATTTGTCGAAGGTGCGAACCGCAATCAGGCGACGCTGCTGCCGGAATGTCTCGAAGACTTCATCGCCAAAGACAATCCCGTCCGGATAGTGGACGCATTTGTAGACGAACTCGAACTGGCCTCCCTGGGATTTGACGGGGCCACGCCCGCGATTACAGGCCGACCGTCTTACCATCCGGCCGTTCTGCTCAAAATTTACATTTATGGCTATCTCAATCGCGTGCAATCGAGCCGGCGCCTGGAGCGGGAGTGTCAACGCAATGTCGAACTGATGTGGCTGACTGGTCGCCTCGCGCCAGACTTCAAGACGATTGCCGAGTTCAGGCGCAGTAATGGTCCCGGCATTCGCAACGTATGTCGGCGCTTCGTGGTGATATGCCGTGACCTGAAACTCTTCACGCAAGCAGTCGTGGTCATCGACGGCAGCAAGTTCAAGGCGGTCAACAGCTGCGATAACAACTTCACACCCAACAAGATTGCAAAGCGTCAGGAACAAATCGAGCAAGGCATTCAGCGCTATCTGGATGCACTGGAGACTGCCGACCGAACACAACCGGCCGAGGTAGAAGCAAAAGCCGAACGGCTACGGGAAAAGATTGAAACGCTGCGCGAACAGATGAGCGATCTGAATCATGCCGCAGAACTGTTGAATGATTTATCCGGAAAGCAGGTCTCGCTCACTGATCCCGACTCACGCTCGATGATGTCGCAAGCCAAGGGCACAGGTGTGGTCGGCTACAACATTCAGGTGGCTGTCGACACGAAGCATCACCTCATCGTGGCCCATCAAGTGACGAACATCGGCAACGACCGGACGCAGTTGAGCCCGATGGTAAAGGCCGCCCGCGATGCCATGGGCGAGAAGACGATCAAGGCACTGGCCGATCGTGGGTACTTCAGTGCCCCGGAGATCAAGGCTTGCGATGACGCCGGTATCGCGGCGCTAGTGCCGAAAATGCGAACCTCTAGTGCAAAGGCTGACGGACGATTCGACCGGGCCGACTTCATCTACATCGCCAAAGACGACCAGTACCTGTGTCCGGCGGGCCAACGGGCGACTTACCGATTCAGTTCGGTCGAGCGCGAAAATCCAATGACCCTGCGTACCTACTGGAGCAGCGCTTGCCCAAAGTGTCCGATGAAAAGCCAGTGCACACCGGCTGATTACCGGCGTATCCGACGATGGGAACACGAAGCGGTGCTCGAGACAATGCAGTCAAGGCTGGATCGCCAGCTCGACGCCATGACGATACGACGCCGAACGGTCGAACATGTGTTCGGCACACTCAAGCACTGGATGGGTTCGACCCACTTCCAGACGCGCCGTTTGGGCCATGTCGCGGCCGAAATGAGTTTGCATGTGCTGGCACAACCTCAAGCGCGTCATAAGGATTCTCGGGTTCGCAAAGACAATGCGCGCAATGAAGCTGGCAGCCGCGTGAACTCGCGCGCCGACGTTGTTCACCGGCAAAGCTCGATCACTTCATCCGCTTGCGTCTCGGTCCAACGCAATCGTGCTCCCGACAGGACTTCACCAACCGGCCGTTCTGCACGTTTTTACACGGCCTCGGCCAAGTTCGCACCCCCGATTAGGAAGAACGGGGGTGAGTCGGCCTGTTGGAAACCCGCATTGACGTGCGCATGCACCGTACTTCGTCCCGGATGGACGCGTCAGGGAGTTCAGTTCGACAGCGATTCGCGAGCGCTGCACACCCGGTTACGTCCGTGAGCCTTGGCTGTGTAAAGGGCCTTGTCGGCAGCCCCGATCAGGCCCAGTGGTCCGTCTGAACCTTGCACGGGAACCAGCGACTCAACGCCGGCACTCACGGTCACGACACCCGTCGGATTGCCCGCATGATGCATCTGTAGCTCATAAACCGCTCGACGGATAGTCCTTCAAATTTGCGGCATGATGCAAGGCGGCGGTGATCGCCTGCCGCGTACGCCTGTATCCTTCCCCCTGATCTGATCTGGGCGTGCGCTGGCGTCCTGGCGCCTTGGGCATCGTCCGTCTGTCGCCGCGCGTCACGGCAAGAAGTTCGTCCCGTGAAACCCGCATGGAGGCAGTCATTCCCGAGCGCGCCCGGACAGGGAACGTGGCGACGATGCTGGCCCCGCGGCTAGTCCGAAGCTCTCCCCGCCAAGTCTGACAGTGAACAGAAATCCTGGGCGTGAACGGCAATGCGCGCGCGACTCTCCAGCCCTTCCGCGATGTTCTCACGAAGGGGTCGATGTCTTTGAACAGGACGGGCAGCGGGGTGCGTTTTCGTTGTGCCGCGCGCCATTGCGCGTCAGTCGCGGCAAGGCTACGCAGTCGACGATGGCTAACAATTTCTTCGCGATGGGCGAGCCAGGCGAGGCACGCCGCGGCACCAGCAAGCGCAACGACGGTAACGCCAAACCCGGTGATCACGGCGTTGGTGACGCCCTGACGGATCGCTTCGAACGTGAGAAAGGCGAAGACCAGTGCGACTGCCATTCCCGCGACGCCGGCGAGAACAGGGTGTTCGCTGAACGCGCGCCTACGCCACGACAGAGCGAATTGGCATCCGGCTCGCAAAGGGCCGAATTGCGGGCCGAGTCCAGTGTTTTTCGAAGCTTCGCTTCGCCGCATTGCGGCCTAAGCTTTGACTCAATTTCCTGCACCGAAACAACGAAAAAACAGCGATGTCCACACGACTTCACCGGGTGTCTCGCGCGGTCGGTTTTGCCCTTGCCGCCGCGACATTCGTTATATCTGGCACGGTGCTAGCCAGACATCCCACCCGGTTTTCCTCGTTTTCCGCGGACGATCAGATTTTCATCAAGTTGCATGACGCTGCCCGCGACAACGATCCCGCGCGTGCCGCGCAATTGGCGAGCCTGATCCCGAATTATCCGGCGCCGGCTTATCTCAGCTATTTCCAGATCAAGCCGCGTCTGTTCAACGGCGCGGGGCATGCGAATCTCGACGCGCCGGACGCACCGGTGCTGTCGTTTCTGCAACGCTACGACGGACAGGCGGTTGCCGACCGTCTACGCAACGACTACCTGCGCGTGCTGGGGGCGCGCCACGACTGGCACGATTTCGATTCGCAATATTCACAGTTCGTCCTGGACGACGACACGCAGGTGAAGTGCTATGCGCTCGAGTCGCGCGCCGCGCGGGGTGAGAACGTGGCCGACGCGGCGCGCGCGCTGCTCGTCGAGCCGAAGTGGTACGGCGACGGCTGCGTCGATCTGATCACCGCGCTCGACCGTAACCGGCAGTTCACTTCGGAGGATGTCTGGCAGCAGATTCGCCAGGCCTACGAACAGGGCGCGACGACGACGGGTGGCAGACTGGTCGATGCGCTGGGCGCGGCGCGCCCGGATCCGCTGCTCCTCGATCAGGCGACGAACCAGCCGCGCCTGCTGCTCGCGAAAGGCGTCCAGATGGATGTGGCGTCCCATCAACTCGCGCTGCTCGCCATCACGCAGGTGGCGGCCAGCGATCCGGCGGCGGCCGCGGCCATCTTCACCGCGATCGCACCGTCGCTTACCCTGGCGGAACGCGCTATAGGCTGGGGCACGATTGCCTATCAGGCGGCGACCCGGCAGCTGTCAGGCGCGGTGGACTGGTACCGGCTATCGGCGAACGCTCCCCTGTCGAGCCAGGCCTATGAGTGGCGCACGCGCAGCGCGCTGCTGGCAGGAGACTGGACGATGGTGCGCTGGTCGATTGAGCAGATGCCGGCCGCGCTGCGCGCGCAACCCGCATGGGTCTACTGGTACGCGCGCGCCTTGAAGCAGAGAAGCGAGGTGGCGGCAGCCGACCAGGAATTCGGAAAGATCGCGGGAACCTACACCTTCTATGGCCAGTTGGCCTCCGAAGCGCTCGGCCAGCAGATCGTAATTCCGCCACAGACCAAAGTGACCGACGAGGAAGTTGAGAAGGCCGGCCAGACACCGGGCTTCGAGCTGGCAATACGTTTTTATGCGCTGCACCTGCGCACGGAAGGCAACCGTGAGTGGAACTGGCAGTTGCGCGGCATGACCGACCGGCAACTGCTCGCAGTCGCCGAGTACGCACGCCGCATCGAGCTCTATGACCGGGCTGTGAGCACCGCCGACCGGACGCAGACCGAGCATGATTTTTCGCTGCGCTACCTGGCGCCGTTCCGCACGATTGTCGAGCGCGATGCGCAGTCCACCGGGTTCGCTGTCGAATGGGCGTATGGCCTCATTCGCCAGGAGTCGCGCTTCATCATCAATGCGCGCTCGGACGTTGGCGCAGGCGGCCTGATGCAGGTGATGCCGGAGACCGCAGCGTGGGTCGCGAGGAAGATCGGGCTCGGTACGATTTCGCGGGCGAGGATGAATGACATCGACACGAACATCCTGCTCGGCACGTATTATCTGTCGATGATTTACAACCAGCTCGACCGTTCTGCCGTGCTCGCGACCGCCGGCTACAATGCCGGCCCTGGGCGCCCGCGTAAATGGCAGGCCAACCTGCCACGTCCGGTGGAAGGGGCGATTTTCGCGGAGACGATTCCCTTCAACGAAACCCGCGACTACGTCAAGAATGTGTTGTCGAACACGGTCTACTACGCGGCGCTGTTCGATGGCCGCCCGCAATCGCTGACGGAGCGGCTTGGCCATATCGAGCCCCGATGACATCGTGCCCAACGCTGCTGCGCTGACCGCATGGGCGCGGTGGTCGCGGCTACATTTGCGACACTGAACAACGATCCATCTATATCTGGATGGCCTATCAACGGGGAACCGAGAAAGTGAAGGTGAATTCCGCGAGCCGCGACGTTGCGATAATACCGACATCTTGTACAAGTTGGTTGTGATGTGATGGACGACTCCCGCTAAACAGCGAGAGATTCATGCCAAAGTGGGCAGGTCGTGATGCCCACGGCAAAGGAGCGTTCATCACATCACAACCCGAAACACTAACACTCATTTCTGTCCAGGATTTCTGCGGCAGATCGCCTGTCGCGGGCGACGTGCCTAGCGCGCCGCGATCCCCTGGGCTCCGGACGGTACGCCAGTTACGGCCCCAATCGGTTCGAGTGTGCCGTCAGGCATCACGCGAAAACCACTTACCGCGCCGTTTCCCTCCCGTACGTAGAGGAATTTGCTGCGACTGCTGAGCGCCATGTCGAGTGGCGCGTCGAGCGTACCTGCAGCCGGATTGAGCAAACTTAGCGTACCATCCGCGCCAATTTGCAGACTGCTGATTGTGCCGCTACCGGCATTGGCGGTATAGGCATACCGTCCGTCGCCGGTTGTGACAAGCCAGCACGGGGCCGTCTGCCCCAGATGGACCGATGCACTGATCGAATCAAGATGCTTGCCATTCACGACCTCATATGAGGAAACCGAACCGGACCCGGCCTCAGAGACGATTGCAAAACCGCGTGCTGTGACGGAAAAACCGAACGGCGTAACGCCGTTTGAGGCGTGAGGCGTTGCAGTCGAGGCGTACCCGGTAAAACCGACGGAATACGTGTCAATGAGTTGCGTGCCCTTTTCGGTTACCAGCAATTCGTCGCCATCCGGCGCGAACCTGACTTGCGCAGGCTGGGCCGTGGTTCCGCCAGCAAGTAATCGCTGCGAGCCGGGTAACGGAACGAGGTGCTTGCCAAACGCGTCGACAAAATAGCCGCTGATGTTCGGTGTGCCACCGGCATTGAGCACATACGCGATGGCTCCCTTGACGGCCACGCTGACGGGCATTTGACCGCCCGATGGCTCTCTGTCGAGTAGCGTCAGTTTGGTGCCGTCGATCGCGAAAAGCGAAACATCGTTGCTGCCGGCATTCACAGCAAGCAGAAAGCCCGAGTCCAACGTCAGCGAACCCTGCGAGCCTAGCGGATCGGATCCAGTGCCCGCTCCTTTTCCGCCAGTGGAATAGGTAGCCGCATAGGTAAGTGTTCCGTTTGCAGATCGAGAAAAGACAATAACCGAGTTTCCCGACAGCTGGTTTGAGAGAACGTAGACCGCTCCTTGCGGGCCGTCCTCGGAATCGGCTTGCGCGATACTGATTGAAGCGAATCCCAACGCAGTTGCGAGCGCGATGGTTCGAAATAGAAACGATGACCTGTACGTGACAATTGACATGGCGAACTCCTGACTTGGTAGACTCGATTTCGCTGCGGGCACTGCCACTACACTGGACGTCCGTTTTTCTGTCGGCGCGTCGATTGGCAGTACAGGAAACACACCTGACGCAAGACAACGTGCACGGAAAAATACATCAATTTTTTTACCATCCCATGCAATTTCGATTCCTTATCAAATAGTCGGAACTGGTTCCACGGCCGTTTCATTCCTTCCATTCAGGAATGGCGAAACCAGAACTCCGCACGCTGACTGGTGACGCTCATTCGGCGGCACGCCAGTTATAACCTCAGCTCTCCTACACATCTGTTTATAGCGAACGATATTTGACTCCGTGAGCGCGCGACCCGCGTTTTCGCCTCGCCCAACCTTTGTCACGTGACCGACGTCATATCCAACCACCGTGGACCTGCCCCCGACCGGTGCCGGGCCCGACCGTGACTGATAGCGTCCCGCCGTGACGCACGCCACTAACATCAACGCCTGCCTCGTCGGCTTTTTGAGCGAACTTGATCGCCGCCTCTGCCGCACGTCGATTCGAACTAACAAGTCCCTTCTGACCGTCGATCACCATTTCCGGCGTATAGGCGCTCTCACCAAAACGCGCGCTGTATTCCGCCTGGCGCTGCGTGGCCGCCTCCAGCGAGTAAGGATCCAGCCAGCCCAAGCTGTTCCAGTAAGTCACATGAAATGCAAGCGGAAGTTGCGGGCGGAACCGCATATCCACTCAACGCAGCCAGAATTCAGGGCCACCATCAAGCCGCACTCAGATGCGGACGTTCGTTGCCCCAGTCCGTTAGTTCGTTCGGTTACGCATCCCGGTTACAGCCGGAATTATTTTTTTTCGCGAGAAAGCACCTGCTGCAGTTCCTGCGAGCGTCCTGCGCCCTCTCCCCCTCCAAGCTTCATGCAAAAGATTCGATCCGTGTAACCGACGTTCGGAATCACGCGAATTAGCTGGTGTATCCACGACGGATACCTCTCAACTCAATCACTGGAGAACGTCCATGTCCGCAAAAACCACTGTTAGTTCGGCCCTGCTCGCAGGTGCCGTTGCAAGCCTGCTCGCTTCGGTCGCTCATGCCGCGCCGCTCACGAAGGAAGAAGTGAGCGCCGCGATGGCCGCTCACAAGGAAAAGTGCTTCGGCGTCGCGCTGAAGGGCCAAAACGACTGCGCCGCTGGTCCGGGCACAACCTGCCAGGGAACGTCGACGGTCGACTTCCAGGGCAACTCGTGGAAGTTCGTTCAGGGCGGCACCTGCGCGAGCATCGTCGTGCCGGGCGGTGGCCACGGTTCGCTCACGCCGATCAAGTCCTGATCGCGACGACGACGAAAGGGAGGGGACGGTCATGAACACTTCCATCCGATCAGCGGCGGGCTCCGACCGTCCCCTTTGCGCAGCGCCAGGGGCGGCCGGGCTCGCGGGCACTAGCTTCAAGCACGAACATTTCGCGGCGATTCTCGAACACGGCCTGCAGGACGGCTTCTTCGAGGTACACGCCGAGAACTATATGGGCGCTGGCGGGACGCCGCACCGCGCATTGAGCGCAATCCGCGAGCGCTATCCGGTCTCGCTGCACGGTGTTTGCATGTCGATCGGCGGACCAGATGGGCTCGATGCCCGCCACCTCGCGCGCTTTTGCGAGCTGGTCGCGCGCTATGAACCAGCGCTCGTTTCCGAACATCTCGCGTGGTCCTCGCACGGTGGCACGTTCTTTAACGATCTGCTGCCACTGCCTTACACGAAGGCTGCGCTCGACCAGGTCTGCGAACACATTGATCAGGTGCAGGAAGCCATTGGACGTCCGATGCTGCTCGAGAATCCGTCGACGTACGTGGCGTTCGAGTCGTCGACGATGACCGAAACGGACTTCATCCGTGCTCTCGCACAGCGCACTGGCTGCGGGCTGCTGCTCGACGTCAACAACGTTTTCGTTTCGGCGACCAATCACGGTTATCAAGCACGCGCTTATCTCGCGGATTTTCCTCTCGAATATGTCGGCGAGATTCACCTGGCCGGCCACAGCGAGCAACTCGACGACGAACACGCGCCGCTGCTCATCGACAGCCACGACCGCGCCGTAGCCAATCCGGTATGGGCGCTCTACCGCGATGTGATCGCGCGCACCGGACCAATGCCGACGCTGATCGAATGGGACAGCCAGCTGCCTGCGTGGCCTGAACTGCGCGCACAAGCACTGGCGGCCCGGAGAATTGTCTGCGAACTTGCCCGCAAAGGTGGATTGGAATCCGATATATATCACCCGGAGCGCGTCGACCATGAAGCCTGAGCAATACACGATCGACTACGCGGCGACCTTTGCGCGGGGACTGACGAACCCCGAACTCGCCACGCCGAAAGGCATCGTGGCTACGCACGGCAAGGGCGTCGTCAAGCGCTATAACGTCTATCGCAACAACGTCACAGTCAGCCTCATCGATGCGCTCGCCGCGATTTATCCCGCCGTGCAGCGCATCACGGGCGTCGAGTTCTTCCGCGCGATGGCCCGCTTTCACGTGCGTGCAACGCCACCGGCTTCACCGCTATTGTTCGAGTACGGACGCGATTTTCCGGCGTTCATTGAAACCTACGAATACGCGGGTGACATGCCCTGGCTTGCGGATACGGCACGCATCGAGCGCGCGTGGCTCGACGCGTATCACGCCGAGGATGCCGTTCCGCTCGCGGCCGAGGCATTCGCGAGCATCGATCCGGGTTCGCTCGCACAGGTGCGCTTCGTCCCGCATCCGGCCGCGCGCATCGTGCGCTCGCGCTACCCGGCCGTCGCGATCTTCGCAATGAACCGCGCGCCTGGCCCCGTCACCCCGCTGCATTCGAGCGACGCAGAAGACGCGCTCGTCACGCGGCCCGAATGCGACGTGATTGTCTCGCGCCTGCCCTCGGGCGGAGCGGCGTTTCTCGTCGCGCTCATCGAGGGCATGCCGCTCGGCGCCGCCGCTCAGGCCGCCTTCGAGGAGAGCGACTCCTTCGACCTACCGGCCAGCCTGGCCGCGATGATTTCGGCCGGCGTGTTCGCAGCCGTTCAACTGGGAGCGTAACCACCATGCAAACTCGACAAGACTCCAGACCGTCTTTTGCGAGCAACGTCGCGCACGCGATCGGATGTGCCCGGCGCTTCATCGAACGGCTCGCACAACCGTCGTTCGTGCAGCTCATGCTGCGCCTCGCGCTTGCCGTGCCCTTCTGGAAATCGGGCATCCTCAAGTGGCACGGTTTCCTGCAGCTCAACGACACGGCCATCGATCTATTCACCGACGAATTCAAGCTCCATCTGCCTGGCGGCCCCTATCCGTTCCCAGCGCCCGCCCTCTTCGCGTTCCTCTCCGCGTGCGGCGAAGTCGGGTTTCCGGTGCTGCTCGTGCTCGGATTCGGCACGCGCTTCGCGGCCGCCGGATTGCTTCTGATGACGTGCATCATCGAGCTGACAGTGCCGGACGGCTGGCCGATCCATATCACGTGGGCTGCCATGGCGCTCGCCATCGCCGCGTGGGGTCCCGGCGTAATATCGATCGACTATCTGCTCGGTGACCGCGCGTACCGCTCATGAAAACGCGAGGAATGGTCGCCCAGCTCGCGTGCGACGTGTCGTCCATCGAGCGCAACGCCGTCGCGAGGCGCCTTACGCGCGCCGTTGCACGGCTTCGCCGGCAGCACGGTCCTGCTGGTCGCGCCGGACGGTGTGGGCAGCGACATGCCCGAGCGGATCCTCACGACGATGTTCTGGGTGCTTCTCAAGCTGATGCTCGGCATGACATGGCGCGCGACGACGGCTAACGTCGTGCTGCTCTCGCTACCTCGCTCGCCGTGATGACGCGCGCGATGAAGCAGCTCGCACCGACGCGTCTCGCCGTCGCCGGCGCGGGCACGGGTCTGCTGGCCGGCGCGCAGGGATTGCTCGTCTAGTCGCTCCGTTGCCCGGAGATGGTGGTCCTTTTTGGGGTGTCTGGTACGTGCTCGCGATCGTCATCACGACCGCAGTCGGCTCGGCCGTCGCGCCGCATTGTCTGCGCTGGTGAGATTCGCGTCGACGCCCCGTTTGCCGTGATGGTTCACTCGAAATGGTGCCGTATGCTCCGGAACGCCTTCAAACGCCTGCTCCGCCTGGCTCCCAAAGTACGCGCGCTTTGCATGCCGTGGCTTCTTCTTGCCACGCGCGTCTGGTTCGGACAGATCGTGCTCGTGCATCAGATCATGGCCATGGCGGAAAGCAATCAAGGCGGCGTAACCGGCGTCAGATTGCATGCTCCGTCCAGCGTTGATGCAGCGCTTCACGGTATCGTGCCGCTCCTGCTCACCGCAGGCCTCCTCACCCGGCCCATAGCGCTGGTGTTGCTCGTTGGTGGATACGGATCGATCGCCCTCGGTCCGGGCGGCGCAACGCTGGTCCTGCTCGCGTGGCTGGTCGTGCTGGGTCCGGGAACGTTTTCCCTCGACGCGATGCTGGGGCGGGGCTTGGCGTGGGCTCCACTTGGGCCGGTCCGACAGATCGGGAAATTCTATGAGCTGATAGAACGATATGTGTCACCTGCGCTGCTGCTCGTTTCGCGCGCAGGCATAGCGGCATCGCTCTGTCTCGCTTGCGCATCGACGCCCTCCCTGTTCCATCAGGCCACTCATCACAGTCTGGTAACACTGTTTGTCTATCCATCATGGATCGCCGCGATGCTCGCATTCTGCATCGCTTTCGGCTGCATGACGCGACCGGCGATGTTCATCTATGCCGCCATGGTTCCACTCGCTGGCATAGCGATGTCCATGGACGACCGGCTCGCAATTCTCCTCCTATTACTTATGTTTGTAGCCACGGGGCCCGGCGTCATTTCGGTGGATCAGTTATTCACCCACTGGGTGCTCAACAGCCCGGGCAGCGCGGAAGGCGGGTTGGATCGGCATCCACATGTTGTGGTGGTAGGCGGTGGCTTTGGCGGGATCGAGGCAGTTCGCGGTCTACGCAATTCGCAGTGCCGGATCACCCTCATCGACCAGCGGAATCATCATCTGTTTCAGCCGCTGCTCTACCAGATCGCCACCGCAGCGTTGTCGCCCGGGGAAATCGCAACGCCGATCCGAAGCCTCTTTCGCGGACAACGAAACGTGCAGGTACGTCTGGGGAGAGTCACGGGCATCGACACCGCCACCCGCGAAGTGCTAATCGGCGTAACCAGCCTGAAATTCGACTATCTCGTACTGGCGACCGGCGCACGTCACAGTTACTTCGGCAACGATCATTGGGCGCCGTACGCGCCCGGGCTGAAGAGCATAGAGGACGCAACCTCCATCAGGAGCCGTCTGCTGCGGGCATTTGAAGAGGCGGAAACGGCCGCCGACGAAGCATCCCGTGCCGCGTGGCTAACGTTCATCGTCGTCGGCGGAGGACCAACGGGTATCGAGCTGGCCGGCGCCATCGCGGAACTGGCGCACCATGGGATGGAGCAGGAATATCGCACCTTCGATCCGTCGATATCGCGTGTCATCGTGGTTCATGCGGGCCCGCGCGTTCTGCCGACATTCCCGCCTTCCCTGTCTGCCGCCGCGGAACGTTCCCTTCGGAAGCTCGGTGTCACGGTCTACCTCGATACGAGAGTGCTGGGCGTGGATCAGGATGGCGCCGATCTCGGAAAAGAAAGAATTGCATCCCACACCATCCTGTGGGCTGCCGGGGTGGCGGCGTCTCCGGTTGCCAAATGGCTAAACCAGCCAGAGGACGCGTCGGGACGAATCAGGGTGAACGAAGACCTCTCTGTTCCGGCAGTTGAAGGCGTCTATGCAATTGGCGACGCTGCTTCGAGTCTGGGCTGGAACGGAGCAGCGGTGCCGGGGTTGGCGCCTGCCGCGAAACAGCAGGGAAAATATGCTGCGCGGGTGATCGACGCGCAGCTTGCGGGACGCCGTCGTCCACCACCGTTTCGATACAGACATTTCGGAAGCCTCGCGACAATCGGGCGCGAGGCCGCAGTGGCGGAAATCGGCCCCATCCGCATGTGGGGTGCGCCAGCATGGTGGTTCTGGGGCGCCGCACATATCGCATTCCTCACCGGCGGGCCGAACAGAGTGAAGGTCCTGCTGGATTGGCTCTGGGCCTATATCACCTTCCGACGCGGCACGAGACTCATTACCGATCCGGCTTCCGACAGGCGGTCGGATTGATATTCGCAGTGCGCACACCGGCGCTTGGTGCGCTCGGAGCATCGCCTGCTGAGGCTCGCGCTCCGCGCCTGCCGGCAACCAGTTTGCGCCTGCTTACCCGCCATCCCGGGTCGGCTGCTCCTCGCGCGCATACCGCGTAGGTGGCCGGCCGACGTGCCGCGTGAAGGCAACGCTGAAGGTGCTGGCCGAGCTGTAGCCGACACGTTGCGCAATCTCGGTGATGCGGGCGTGAGCGGGGCAGCAGATCGTTCGCGAGCGCCATGTGCCGGGTCAGCAGGTGTTCCATCGGCGCGAGCCCCAGCGATTTGCAACGTCCCTCCGCCTGAAAGGATGTAGTGCATGCCGAGCGCGTTGTTAGCGTCCAGATCAAGCACAAAACCCTCGCTGAGAAGGCACTGGGACAGGCCCAGCACGCGAATGTCGAGCAGCGTGATGAGTTCGTCGGGACCAGCGGGAGAACTTCGTGCAGCCGGTGTCATCGAGGCTCGCATGCGGCCATGGCACTTACCAGCGCAAAAGACGCGGACCGAGCAGCGCACCGATCAACGTCGGCACCAGCATCCCTAGCAAATACCAGACACCCCAGAACGGGATGCCCATTTCCGGACAATGCAGGCAATACGCGAGCGCCGCAATCGCACCGGCCAGCAAGCCTCCCGCCGCACCCGAGACAGCGAGCCGCGTCGGCGCCAGTCCTTTGAGCGCCCAAAACACCGCAGCAAAGCCGGGAACCGCCAGCATCGCGATAAGGAACGGACAGACTCGCCAGGTTTCGCCGAGCACGATCGCGAGCCGAGCGTCCTTGGGCGCAGCCATCAATACATACGCTGACGCCAGCCACACCGCCGCGACCGGCGCAGCAATCAACCAGCCGCTGCCACCCGCGCGCACGCCTGGCCGCGAGAGCCGCGTCGACATCCACAGCGAGCCTATCATCAGACATAACGGCAGCGCGATCTTGGCCCAGAAGATAGGCTTGAGTGCAACTTCGGTGAGGTCACGCCGGATGCCGAGCAGCGTCGCCGTGATCAGCGTCGCAGCAGCCGCGCCAACCAGTACTGCGACGCAAAAGCGTTTCGCGATCACGTGACGGTCCACCGGCGAAACACCGGCCGCCAGCAGGGAAATGAATTCATCCGTATTCATCGCGTTCCTCGAATCCTTGCAGCCAATGCCTTGAGTCCACGATGCACGCCGACCTTGACCGCCGACTCCGACAAGCCAGTC
Organism: Paraburkholderia sp. HP33-1; assembly: GCF_021390595.1. Taxonomy (NCBI): domain Bacteria; kingdom Pseudomonadati; phylum Pseudomonadota; class Betaproteobacteria; order Burkholderiales; family Burkholderiaceae; genus Paraburkholderia; species Paraburkholderia sp. HP33-1. The sequence continues at coordinate 955,917 of NZ_JAJEJR010000003.1, forward strand.
AACTTCGCGGTCTCCATCACGGATAGTCCTTCGAGTTTGACATGCATGATCGGCAGACGCTGGCGATCAGGTAACTGCTCCAGCAGCTTCACGACGTCACGTTTTGCTTGCGCCGGCTCGAGATCAGGTGCGGCGAGCAATTCGGCTGCATCGTCGAGCGGATCGTTCAGCGCGTCGTGCCGGGAGCGCACCCGAAAGTAATCTGCCAGCTTGTAGCGTGCGATTGCGTGGATCCATGCGGTCAGCGGCTCCTCCGCGCGATATGTGTCCCTTGCGTTGTGAACTGCCAGCAATATCTCCTGCACGAGATCCTCGACATCGGCCGCACGATCGTGAAGCCGCCGCCGCAGAAAGCCACGCAAGTGCCCGCCCAGTTCCGCGAGAAATTGCCGGTATCCGGCACCATCGCCGTCCAGCCCGCGCAGGAACAGGGCGCGCAGATGCGACTCCTTCCCCTGCGCGAGGGAGATATCAGTAGTTCGCTTCATCGAGGGTGCCGGTTACAGGAAACAGGAGTTTATTCCATCGCCGCGAGCATCGGCGTTCCCGGACGGCTCGCGCTTGCCTCTTTTATCCGCGTGAGCGAAAAAGCCTCGCGGGATGTAACCGCGCCCTGACACATGACAAACTACCTTACAGATGCAGGATGACGACGCATCGGTAGTTGCCGGATGGCGGTCTTTTCTGTTCCACACGGCCCGGTCACGAGCTATAGCGACGAATATGATGCGTCAGATCGATGCCTGAAATCGTGGTCGCGACATTCCTGAACCGTTTGAAACCGCCCATCACATTCGTTCTGGATTTGATGTGGCGATGGGGCGCTGTCACGTTAAGGGGTTTGCGACGCAATAGCGGAGAGGACGCGCATTTGCTCAGAAAGCGGACGGATCTCGGGTGATCTCACTGAAGCGATGCCAGGCGTCGAAGCGTGCGGCGAGTTGTTTGCGATAGAGCGAGGCGCGCAGTAGATGTCGCTTGAGCGCGAAGTGCTGCCGGATCGGACCGAAGCTCGATAGGAAAGCCTGCGTGCGTTCAGGATCGCGGAAACCACGCATGTGTCGCTCGCGTTCGCAAGTCGGTTGATGACTGTTTTCGGCCCTGTTGTTCAGCCGCGCACTTGCTTTGACGAATGCGTGCCTGATGTGATCGAGCTCAGGAATCTCGGCTTTCGCCGCCGGATAGCTGCGCATTTGATCGGTCACGATCTTGCGCGGTGCTTGAGCACACGAGGCAAGCACGCTCTTGAAAAATCGTTTGGCTGCAGCCTTGTCACGGCGCTTCTGTAGCAGGATATCGAGCTCGACGCCGTGCTGACCGACGGCGCGCCATAACAGGTAAGGCTCGCCGCGCAACGTCACAAATACTTCGTCAAGGTGCCAGGTCGTGCCGGGCTTGCGGCGAGCCGCCTTGACACGATGCGGGAAGCACGCGCCGAATTTATCGCACCAGCGTCGGACCGTTTCGTAACCGACTCTTACCCGACCATCTCAGCAACGTGACAGTGCCGCGGCTGCGGCATCGTCGCGAACGGGGGCCGTGGCGCAACGCGCCGGGATTGCGCGCGACCCGCTTGCGAGACGTTGTTTAACGGCTGTTTCGCAAGATCAACTGGTTCGACACCGACCTGACTCCGCGCACTGATCTTGCCGCGTTGCCAGCGATCGCGATCTGCCTTCGCTCCGGTACCCATCCGGTGAGCGTAACGATGCCAAGGCGCGCCCCGACCCGAATCCCTGAAGCATCCAGGTTCGGTGTGCGTCTGAGGGCGCTGCGGACGTCACGACTCACGGCACTGTCCGGCCTGTTCTGAAGCCGCGACGTCGAGTACGCCACGCTTTGCACCGTCGCGCCGGCCCGCGTGTTCATGCCCGTCTGCGCGTTCGCATCGATCGATCCACTACTCATGATGACCATAGCCAGGATCGCGCCGATTTTTCTGCTCGCACCATTCACGTTCATGCGCCCCCCTCCGCAAAGGATGAAAGACCCATAAGTTCTCAACTTGGGGGGAACGTACTTCTGGCGCGAAAAACGGCGGTTCTACGGTGTTCTGGCGCTACGATCATCCCTGGAGGGCGTCACGGCTTCGATAACCGCCGGCTGGGGATAAATCGCCGATGTGAAAAGCGGATGACCGCAGGCGCACGCGGGATCGATCGTCAGCGTTTCGCGGAGTCGTCGTCGGGCAAGTCCTTGTGGACCACCTCAACGTCGACGGTCCGACCGTCGTCTCCGAACGCACGCGCCTGCCGACGCAGCGCGCGCATCTTCCACCAGAGATAGCCGACGACGATCGTGCCCACTCCGAACAGCACGGCGAGCAGCACCACTGAAAGCATCGCGGCCACCACGAGCACGATCACGCCCAGAACCGCAGCCAGCAATCGGCCGAACCATCCGGAGCCGCCGATCCGGATCCCTGTCTCGTACGTCACGCGCCGCGGCGGCGGTCTGCCGTTCTGCATCCCTCTCCTCCCTGCCGCCGTCCGGCGAATACCGGCAGGCGGTCGTCAGTCGTCCGTTGCCTGAATGTGAACCGCTGACGCGGCGGGCATCGAGGAAGCTCGCGCATGATTGCCTCTTCCCGTGGGTTTGCTCACTGTCCGACCATCTACCGGGGAATTTCGCTAACCTGATGCTAGCACTTTCGCAGGTCGCCTCGCCTTGCAAGCAGGCAGCACGGCGGTTAACGCCTGCAAGCGTTTTGTCCGGTCCGGCGCCCCTCGCCTGCGGCCATGAGGACCGCATTCTGCAGCGATTTGCCGCCAACTCTACTGGGCAAGGTAATTCGGCGCGCTTCGGGTGTTCAACGGCAAGCACCTTGATGATTGCCTTGAGCAGCACCAAAAGTGCTGTATGAGTCGCGAAAGGACCGATCAAGTTTTCTCCGGACATCGACACACGATCCAGCCATAAAGATAAGTCTCTGGATTGTTTGCTGATCTGCCATGGAAACACTCGACCTCGAACCCCAGTTGCTTGACGCCCGCCGCGGCGTGTCCTTCAGCCTCGCACGACCGCATGGCATCGTTGAATGCGTGATTGCGGTCGAGGCACTCCAGGAATACTTCTGGCTCGAACCCAACGCTGATGACTTCCACATCCTCGAGGCTTTCCGGAGCGGCTATGGCCGCATCCGTGCGGTCGCCGAGCGCAAGGTGCTCGCCCATCCCACCAAGCCCCTTGAGCTGACAGCTGAGGATTTCGCGCGACTGTGAACGGCTGGCGACGAATTGCGCCACGGCTCTGCAAGCTGGTTTGTGGCTCCACGCAGCGGACTAGAGTCGCTTGCGTGGTCGACCGTTAGTTGCACACAATTACCTATATTGGCGCATTGAATATGCGCGACGGCGGCGATATGCTTCGCCGCTGAACGGACACACGTCAACAAACTCACGTTACGGGATGAAGGGCAACGCAATGCGACTGCGACGTATCACGGCACGGCGCTCACCGGTGCACGGCAAGGGGCTGTTCGCATTGCGGCCGCTTGCCGCCGGTGAGCGACTGATCGAATACAAGGGTGACGTCACCACCTGGCGTCGTGCAGCCGCCCGCCAGCAATCGGTGGCCGGACATACCTTCGTGTTCGGCCTGAGCAGCGGACGCGTGATCGATGGCAGCCGCGGCGGGAACAGTGCGCGTTTCCTCAACCATGCCTGCATGCCAAACTGCGAAGCGATCGAGGTCGGCGACCGTGTGTTCATTCACGCGCTCGTCGCTATTGCTGCGGGCGAGGAGTTGTTCATCGACTACGGCCTTGCCGTCGACAGCGAGGTTACAGAAGAAGTGCGTGTCCAGTACTCATGTCGTTGTGGCGCTTCGGCGTGCAGGCAATCGATGCCAGGCGCGGGTCAGTCATAGCGACTGTGGCCTTTCCGCTTCCTTGGCAGGCTGCTCCGATCCCCGGCTCGTCATACGCGCTCATCTGGCGTCGCGCTGCGGCTGCTCCGGGGAGCGCCAACGAATGCCGATTGTCGGACTGACAGCCACTGAACGTGCCGTAGGAGCTTCAACGGCAGGTACCGGAGGCGCTTCAGCCATTGGCACCGGCTTTCGGGTGACAAAATTTCGGCCATTGTTGTTGACATTCGATCCTCGTCGATCGTGAGGCCGCTTCAGGTCGCTCTTCTGCCATTCGGATCTCTGTAGCTGCGAATCTCGTGCTCGCCGTCCGTGGATGCGTACTCTTGACCCGGAACCGGTATTCAACGCAGCACGCCCCGCGTCGACCGGTTCCAACGGCAATGCGGTCGTACTCCTGCGCTCGGTCGCCTCTGTTCTGACGTGCCTGTGACCTGTTCGTCCGTAGATTGACCTGCGCGACTCTGCTGCTGTTTCCGCAAAACGACATGGACAGTTGCAAGATAAAAGTAGAACATCCCACTCAACCATAGACTTGCGTCGAACACCCTGCGTCCACACGCTCGTATCGAAGGCCTCTGAGAAGTACCGTCCTTGGACATTTGGTCGTACACGCGAACGTAAAGATCGACAATATCTTTGAGAGGTAGGCCGGATTGATTCGGATTTATTTCTTTACGTTGTGTAGGGCTGTTTGCTTGTGCGAGGCCCACGTCAGAACGACCGAACGATGCGCCGAGTGAGCGCCCCCTCCGTGCGCGCTCACTGCCTCACGGCAGTAACACTGGAATCCGGTCATCTCTAAAAATGATGCACCGCTTGCGCGTGCCTGGCGGCGTTGGTCAATGCAAGGGGCGCACAAGGTTGTGCGCCCCCTACTATCAGCCGTGGTAGTAGCCGTCGACCACGGAGTTTTGCAGCACGCCGTCGACATACACGCCAACGGGGTCGCCGTCGGCGGAGGTAAGTATCGAACCACCCGACACGCCCGGGAGTTTCATTCGGCCACCTTGAATCTCGGCCATCTTTTCGTGATCGAGCTCTACGAATTTGTCGAGATCGTGGATGTTCAACGTGTTCATGGTGTATCTCCTTGAACAGGAAGATTGCAGGGGTGTCAAGCGGCCGGTCGCACGCGGTACACCATGCAGGTGTTATGCCATCCGGGCTTGGTCCGCACGGAGGCCGTCGCAGCGTGAAGCACGACGACGCGAGTTGGGCTGCGCCCAGCATGCGGGCGCGCGGTGTCGGCAAGCAACTGACAGGTGGTCGCCCGTGCTGCCTTACGTCTCCGGCCATCGGTTGTGGTGACTGTGCTGTAGCTTGCTTTGGCGTGGCGGTCGTGCCTGAGCCGCTGCCCGCTGCTGGGCAAATCCATGAAGCCCCTCATGCGAGCCGCATTGAATACAACCGCGAAAGGAATTTTCCTCGCCGCTGCGGAACAACTGAACTTGCGAGCGATGCATTTGCCGGGCGTGCGGCACAGTTCGAGCGTGTCTCGACCTACCGGCTGCGCTGCATCTGAGGCTCGCACATGGCCGACGGTAACCTGAATCCGCGCCTTATCCGGGAAAACCTAGGCTATGCGTCGCTCGCGAACATACCCTCTATCTTCACTCGGTTGATAATCAACGGCATCCGCCAAAAGGAAAGTCATTGTCTCAATTGGCGAACGTGGGCAAAACCGGCCTCGCTGCGGGAGGTCGGGGCGCTGCACGCGTGAGACCGCACTCATGCTCCGTCCGGAAAAGAAATCAGCCCTAATAGCCGTTCACCATCGGTGGTTATCAACGGGAAGTGAATGACCATTCACGCGAATGGCGAAAGAGTCTTGTCGACCCGATGCGGTCCTACGCGGCCGCGTAGAGGCGAGGGCTGTTTGCAGGGCATGCGGCCATTCAATCTGTTGAGGCAGCGGGCAAGTGATAGGTCATTTCAGATGATTGCTGCGCGACCCATAGAACGGTCACGTCTGTTATCGGGCGTCGTGGCGTTGACTCTGTCTCGATACAGAGAAGCAATGTCATGACGCACGCCGTCAGTCCTTAGCGCGACTTGCCTTGTCAAACGCGACAGCAATGCTTGCACCGGAGCGAACGAGCGTCGCAAGCACCCCGATTGGCACCGGACGTAAGATGACCGACGCGGGCACCGCGTTCAACCAGGACACTGGTTGACGAATTCCGACTTTTACATCACGGGCCGACTCGGACATCGGCGCATACGGCAGCACACCGACTTCGTCAGGCGACGCAGCGCAATTCAGCATCGCCATCGCACTTCCCGCCAATCGCACGCGGTTCCACATTGCGATCCTCCATCGGCCGTATCTGCGATTCGTCGGCCTCGAGAACTGCTCATCGCACCGCCCACCGGTCGCCGGTGTTGTTACCTAAGCTCGCGCTGTCATTCCACACTGGAGCTACACATGATCGCAGCCAGCTTGAGGGCGGTAACGAGAATCTATGGTGAGGGAGCTGCTGCGGTCGTGGCAGTGGCCAACGGGTCATTCGACATCGCCGACAGCCGCTTTACCGTGCTATCCGGCCCGTCGGGCAGCGGCAAGACAACCTTGCTGAATCTGCTAGGCGGCCTCGATCGCGTCACTAGCGGCGATCTGACCGTAGCAGGTGAATCCATTAAAGCGATGACCGATGACCGCCTTGCGGATTTCAGGGCGCGTCATATCGGCTTTGTCTTCCAGTCGTTCAATCTGCTCCCCGTGCTCAGCGCATACGAGAACGTCGAGTACCCGCTGGTGCTGCTGGGCGCATCCAGGGCGGAGCGTCGCAAACGTTCCCTCGACCTGCTCAACGCAGTGGGTCTCGTCGATAAAGCCCACCGTCTGCCGGGCGAACTATCGGGCGGCCAGCAGCAACGCGTCGCGATTGCCCGCGCGCTAGTCACGGGTCCGTCCCTGGTGCTGGCCGACGAACCGACCGCGAATCTGGACAGCGCAAGCGGCACAGCCATCATCAAGCTCATGCGAGACATGCAACTCGAGCGCCAGACTTCATTCGTGTTTTCTTCACACGATCCGCAGGTGCTCGCGTGCGCGGATGACGTCGTGGTGATCCGCGACGGCCGCGTCGTCGAAATCCGTCGCGCCGAAACAGTCGAAGGACAACCATCATGAAAACCCTCCTCCTCGCTTTCCGCAACCTGCTACGCAACCGGCGCCGTTCTTCGACCACGATGCTGGCCATGGTCAGCGGCCTCGCCGCGGTACTCCTGTTCGGCGGCTACACAACGGACATCAATTACGGACTGCAAAGCAACTACGTCAGGCAGAGCGGCCATCTGCAATTGCAGCACAGCAATTACTTTCTGTACGGCAGTGGCGACCCCGTGTCTTACGGCATCGACAACTATGAACATGTCATCGACGTACTGCGCGGTGATCCGCAGCTGGCATCGCTGGTGACAGTCATTACCCCGGTCCTGTCCATTAACGGCATTGCCGGCAATTTTTCCGCCGGTGTATCGCGCACCGTGTTCGGTGTCGGCATGGTCGTCGCCGATCAGAATCGCATGCGGACGTGGAATGATTACGGGTTTCCCGACCGCCCCCGCCAGTTGAAGCTAACGGACAGCGGCCCCGACGCCGCGGTGATTGGTACAGGGGTGGCGCGCGTACTGCGCCTGTGCGACAAACTCGACGTGCCCCACTGCACCGGACAGGATGCGCAAGCCCCCGTCCAGGTGAAAACGGTCGCCGCCGCGCCGCCCGACATTGCCGCGCTATCAGCCAATGAAACCGCAGCCAAGCCTAAAACACCCAGTGCCCACATCGAGTTGCTGGCATCGAATGCCTATGGCGCACCCAATATCGCTGAATTGAATGTCGTCCAGGCGCAGCGTCAGGGCGTGAAAGAAGTCGACGACATGTTCGTGCAACTGCATCTTCCCCAAGCGCAGCGGCTGGTCTACGGCGGTGGGCAATCCAAAGTGACGGCAATCGAGTTGCAGCTTCATCACACGGATCAGTTGCCGCAAGCGCGAGCACGCCTGAACGCGTTGCTCTCATCGTCGTTGCAAGGTGAGCCCCTCGAAGTTCTGGATTTCGCCACGCTCAACGCGCAATACGGCCAGATTACCGGCATGTTCGGCGCGGTCTTCGGCTTCATTGCCGTGCTGATCGCGACCGTCGTCATGTTCACTGTCAGCAATACGATGAATATGGCGGTCATGGAGCGAACCAATGAAATCGGCACATTGCGCGCAATCGGCGTGCGGCGCGCTGGAATCCGCCGGATGTTCGTCTACGAGGGCTTTCTGCTTGGCGTCTGCGGTGCTGCCGTTGGTGTCTTGTGTGCCCTTGGGGCCGGTGCTCTTATCAATCACGCCGGCCTGCATTGGGTACCGCCTGGCCAGACTGAACCCGTGGCGTTGACAGTACGCGTATGGGGGGAGATCGCCATGATCGCGCGTTACGCGGTTGGTGTGGTGCTGGTAGCAACATTCTCGGCATGGTGGCCTGCTCGCCGGGCAGCCCGTATGCCCATCGTCGATTCGCTGCGCTTCGCCTGATACATCGGACACCACCATGAAGCTCACATCGCTCATTACGCGTGCCGGCGCACTGCTGATGGCATCGACCGCCGTCTGCGCCGCGCCTTCAGCGCAACAACTGCTGATGGACAGTGACGCCATCCGCAATCCCGACAAGCCGTTCAGCCTGACCACAACCCTCATCGAGTTTCGTCAGGGGCAGCAAACGGCGACCGACGTGTTGACCGTGTATTCGAAAGCCGATCCGGCCGACGGCCAGTTCAGGAGTCTCGTCCAGTTCCAGAGTCCCGCTCGCGACACGAACAAGCTGTTGCTCAAGAACGGCAACGACCTCTGGTTCTACGACCCGTCGAGCCAGGCAAGTGTGCGCCTGTCACCGCAACAGCGCCTGTTGGGACAAGCGTCCAATGGTGACGTCGTGACCGTGAACTGGGCGAAAGACTACGACGCGAGGCTGAGCGGCGAGGAAGATATCGCCGACGGCGACCGTCAGACCCGGCACTGCTACAAACTGGACCTGACTGCGCGTACGCCGGACGTGACCTATCACGCCATCGAACTCTGGATCGACAGCGCGAGCAAATGGCCGATCAAGGCCCGCTTCATGTCGGAGAGCGGCAACTTACTGAAAACCACGTATTTCCGTCGATTCCAGACGGCACTCGGCATGACGCGGCCGACTGAAATGATCATCATCGACGGCCTCGATCCCGCCTGGGTCACCGTCATGCGTTATGGCGACTACGCGTGGCGCGATATACCCGATGCGTGGCTGCAACGTGCGTACCTTTCGCGTTTCAAATCGCAGTAAGAGTGCGCCTTTTGATCGCGATCGCGTTAGGGTGTCTGTCTGCGGCGAGCCCGGCCATGGCGTCGGGCGACGCAGACGCACTAATGCTTGCCGATTCGGCGACCGCCACGCCGGTCAGTCACAGCGATTGGCAGGCGGCATTCGAATTCGCCGCAGGCAACTATTCGTCGGTAAGCCAGACCAACAACGTACAGCTCAACGACAACGCCCGTGTTTCTGCAAGCGTCGATTACAACGGCAAACTGGCGAGCGATTGGCAAGCTGTGTTGTCCAATCGCGTGGATGCCGGTTGGCGCAGCGCTTCAGGGCAATACAACATCGTCAACACGTTGAAACAGGCCTATCTGAGTTGGCAACCCAGCCAGGCGATGATTGTCGATGCTGGCCGTATCAACCTGCGCGAAGGCGTCGCCACGGGTTTCAATCCAACAGACTTTTTCAAAACCAATGCGATACGTTCCGTCGTGTCTATCGACCCCGCCAGCCTCCGAGAGAACCGCCAGGGCAGTGTGATGCTGCGTAGCCAACTGCTATGGGCCGGCGGTTCGATGTCCGCGCTCGTCTCACCGCCGCTCCAGAACAACCCGAGCGATGCGCCTTTCAATCCAGATTTCGGCGCGACGAACCAGAACTTCCGGTACATGCTCAGTGGGACCCAGCGTCTATTCGGCGAGTTCGCGCCTCAATGGCTGCTTTACGGCGGTGCTGGAATCGCGCCGCAAATCGGCGTCAACCTGACCACGCTGCTCGGCGATTCGACCGTCGGATTTGTCGAATACTCTGGAGGGCGCAGCAATGAGCTCGCGTACCCTTCGCAGCCGGCGAGCTTCCATTCGAAACTGGCAACCGGACTCACGCACACCTTCCCCAACAAGCTTTCCGTAACCCTCGAATACGATTACGACGGCATTAGCGCGGATCGCGCAACCTGGGACGCGCTGGCCGGTGATCCAGAGCGCTACTGGCAATATCGCAACACAGCGGCAAGCACCCAGGAATTGACGACCCGGCAGTCGCTCTTCCTCTATGCAAGCTGGCAAGATGCGTTCGTGCGCCATCTCGATCTCTCCGCCATGGCGCGCTTCGACCTGGTGGATCATAGCTACTTCACATGGCTCGAAACGCGCTACCATTGGCCGCGCACCGATCTCGCGCTGCAATGGCAGACCAACCACGGGGCATCGTACAGTAACTACGGTGCGCAAACGCAATCGCAAATCGTGCAAGCACTGATGACCTTCTACTACTGAGCTATGCAAATCAGATTAGCTACATCGATGGGATTTGGAACGAGCCGAAAGGGCCGAGCCGCTTTCCTGACTAGCTACGTGCTGCTGAATTGCCTTATCGCGGTGAATTTTTGGGCCGGCAGTCGTAAAGCACCGCTTATTTCGTATCTGATAATTTCGAACGCTATCGGATTCACCGCGCTCTTTCTCAACGAACTGGTAAGTCGGCTCGCCAACGGCAGACTCGGCATGCTTAAACAGATATTGTTCATCGCGCCCGTTAGCGTCGTGGTCGGCGTGGAACTCGCTGGGATGACGGACACACATGTGCCACCGCTTCTCGAACATACCAGTATGGCGACGTGGCTCGAGTTCGCGCCATCCTTTCTGATGACGGCGCTTCTCTGCGCCTTCACCTCGGTGCTCGTCCGCGCTTCCCACATGCGTGCCGCGCTCGAAAGCCAGCGCAGGGAGGCGGCTGAATCAAAGCAATCGGAAACTGCCGCGCGTCTCGCGCTGCTCCAGGCGCAGATAGAGCCGCATTTTCTTTTCAACACGCTGGCGAATGTTCAGAGCCTGATCGAGTGCGACTCGGCACGCGCGTCGACCATGCTCGACAGTCTCAACCGCTATTTGCGCGCACGTCTCGGGCGCACGCGCAAGCCCGTGTCGCGCCTCAACGAGGAACTCGAACTCGTTGAGGCTCTGCTCAGCATTGCTTGCATGCGACTCGAGAAGCGGTTGCGATATACCATTTCTGTCCCGGAAGCGCTTCACGAGATAGCGCTCCCGCCGTTACTTCTGCAGCCGCTCGTCGAAAACGCCGTGATTCACGGCATCGAGCCTGCCATTCACGGCGGTGAGATTATTATCACCGGCCATCAGGAACAAGGGGTTTTAAGGTTGAGCGTGGTCGATACAGGGGGGGTCTCGGCAACAGCACCAGACTGCATGGTGGCGTTGGGCTGGCGAACGTACGTACTCGCCTTCAAAGCCTTTACGGCGAGACTGCATCGTTATCCGTCTACTCGAATGCGTCGCGTGGCGTGACCGCGATGCTGCTTATTCCAATGCCTTGATATGCCAACTGCCCTGATCGCCGACGATGAACCGAACCTGTCCGCCGAACTCGCTTCGCGTCTGGCGCACTTCTGGCCAGAGCTACAGATCGTCGCGATATCGGATAACGGCGTGGACGCGTTAGCTGAGTTGAATGCCAAACAACCGGATTTTGCTTTTCTCGACATCCGGATGCCCGGTGTCGACGGACTCCAGATAGCGCGATTGCTTTCGAACACACGAGCGGTATTCGTCACCGCTTACGACGAGTACGCGGTACAAGCTTTTGAAACTTCGGCCGTCGACTATCTTCTGAAGCCGCTGAACGACGAGCGGCTCCTCCGCTGCATTGCGAAATTGCAACGCGGCAACCGGCTTGCCCCAGATCTCACCAACACAGCGTCCATCGTTTCGGCCAATGACGCCGCGCCGATAAAATGGCTGACGGTAGGGCTGAAAGATGCGACCCATCTGGTGTCGATCGACGACGTCCTGTACTTCAAGGCGACCGACAAGTACACGGAAGTCGTGACCCGCGAGCGTAGACACATTATCCGGACGTCACTCAAAGATCTGGTGCCCCGTCTCGACGCCGACAGTTTTGCGCAAGTGCATCGAAGCGCCATCGTGGCGTATGCGGCAATTGACCGGGTTGAACGCGATCTGCTCGGCCGGTTCCGTATTCATTTGGTTGGCTGTGCGGATCTCTTGCCGGTCAGTCGCGCTTGCGTTGGCCTCTTCAAGCAAATGTGAGCGCCAACGCCAACGCATTGGAGATAGCGTTTCGCCGTCGCAAGTGGTCCGTCGGAAAGGGCTGACGCACGGGGCCAGTAGTCGCTGGACACAACACAAGGCTACGTCTTGTAGGTTAGGCATTGGGCGACCCGATTCTGGTCCGTGCGGGCCTGCGTCTATTCCCAACGCGGCGCGCGAACACCGCGCGCGAGTTCGTAGCGCGAGCGCTGGACAGCTTTTCCATCGTGCTAGGGTCGGCGTTGCTGGCCGCCGTCAGGGCGTCGCCGAAATCGGATGCGCGGCTCATGCCCGCCGAAAGTTCTTCGAGTTGGACGCCAACCACAGCAGTCAGGTTGCGCGGCACGCCCTTCCATTCTTCTCAGTGCTTTGCCACATCGAGCGTGACGCAGCAGAATTGAATGCGGACGAGCGACAGGGGCGTTTCACGATCAGCATTAGTCGCCTTTCGGCTGAACCACCCAATACCAGCCGTTCACGAGTTGAGGAGCCAACAGCAGCTTCGCTGGGCGTCACGTGTCGAACGACCGCAACGGGTCGAGACCGTCTGGAAACGCAAAAGTACTCGGTTTTCGGGTGTCGCTTTACCCTTCCAAACCCACTGCCAAGCCGATACAGCGCGATCTGAAGGGTCGCCTTTCTCGAACCTCACGTTTAGCCTGCGTTTTCACACGACCTGGGTCGGAGGCGGTCCCTCATCCGCGACATGCCATCGGCCAACGCCCCCCACTGATAGCCGTAGACTCGCATCCTCCTGGTGCCTCGAAGGCACACTGGGGGTTCGTAGCGGATACTGCCGGGATGTCAATCCCGGCAGTAAGATCAAAAACGCTACAAGATTGCGTCAACTGGTGGGCAGCGGAACAAAATTATGCAAATATTCTTTCAAAAATTTGTTTCTGCCGGTCGCCGGAGACCGATCCAAGCGAACAATGTTGGGGAACAAAATTGTGTAGACCTACGCTCTCCGTTGGTTTGCAGAAATTTGTTCCCGCTCTTTGCAGAATTTTGTACCTGGCGTTTCCGCCTAGGTGGCACTGCGGTCGTATCCCGCCGGCAGTTGAGCCGGAAATTTGAATGTCTTGAAGCGCTCGCCCTGGCTGTACGGAAGCGCGAACTCGAACGCGCTGAGGCAGCGTTCCGCATCCGCGGCTGTAGCGAACAGGTAGAACTTATACCATCGCCCTTCCCACGGATACTCAAGCGTCTCAGTTGTTTTGTAACTGGGAGGTGTTGGTCCTAGCTTCTTCCACGCAGCTTCGACCGCCTGGAATAAAAATTTTGCAGTGCCTTCGCTGTTACACGAGACACCGACAACCCGGTCACCGTCGTCGGCAAACTTGATTGAGTTGAACGGCACTTGATTATGAATCAGCAGTTCCCTTGTTCGAACGACGTCTCGCGCGGCGAGCCGCCGCTCCTCTTCATACGGATCGTTCCTCTTTGTGTGCAAATTGGCGCCGCTCGCACCAAACGTGCCCAGAGCGGCTGGTGTATGGAGATCGAAAATGGTATCCGGGTCGACGAATGCGAGGTCGATGATGACCGCACCAAAGACACTAAGAAACTCCGTGCCCCTGGTCGAATAAACGGTGCGCTGAGTCGTCGTCGTCGAGACGAAGCGTTTTTTCCAGCCTCGCGTGTGACTCAGGAGTTGCTGTTCCAACGTCAATTGGGTACGAATTTTGACGTCGTGCCTTTCGGCATTCTTTTCCAGGCTTGGTCGCTTATCCACGATTTCGTTTGGTTGCGCCTCGTTCCCGCTCTCAGGCGGCGTCAATGCTTCACTTGCTGCAAGGCGCCTGGCGTCGCTTTGGTTGAGGCCTCGGATTACGTACCGCCGTACATAACGCACGGTGCCTCGATGGTTGTAACGAATGTAGTGTTGACCTGGAAATCCGCGCCTCGTACACACCGCGTTGAGTGCACCGGGCGGCTGCAGCGCTGGATTCGGCGCTTCGAACCGGCCATCGCCGATATAAACGTAGCCGATGCAAGTCGCGGCAGGCTGCAAGCCGATTTTCGCTCTCACCTCCATGACGAGGTCTTGGGCCGTCGGCGTGGCCGGCTCGAACGAGATTTCGAGAACCGGCAGCGGTTCGGGCTTGCCCCAAATCTTTAGTGGCGGTTTGTTGACGCTACGCTGCAGATTGATCCAGTCACGGAGCTTGGTCTGCACGGTCGAGACCGGCGTCGTACCGATCTCGAGATGAGCCGACTCATAAGCTATCAACGCCGTCGTGGTGGATCCACCTTTCTTCGCCAGCGCCGCGACTAGCACCTTAGACGCCACTGTCGCATCGTTTTTTCGGGTGGTTTTTCGATTTCCGAAGAAGCTTGCGGCGTAAGTACTGAGCGTTTTCGGCTCGTCGGTCAGTCCGGTTGCCTCGACGTATAGATATTTTTCTCTCATGGCGCTTTTCCCTCGATTCAGATCGGTCCTGTCTCTACTGCGCACCCTCCGGCAACAACCCCAACGCCCCCGCCAACGCCCTGCCATTCTCCCCGGCCATCAACTCCATCAGCAACTCAGGCAGCGGTTTCCCGCCCCAATCCACTGCCCGCTTGAGCATATAAGGCACGGGACTGTGCGGCTCATAGCGCATCAAGTACTCCGCAATAACGGCAAGCATTCGATACGCCTCGCCGCGCGACTGCGGCACACCAGGCGGCGCGGTTGCACGTATTTCCTGTGCGGCGTCGGCGGACGCGGACGCCACCTGAATCGGCGCGACTTCAACCATCGCATCTTCCTTCCAGTTGTGATGCATCGTGAGCCACGTCCGCAAGAGCCCGTCCATCGTGCCGAGCGTGCTCTTCGTCCGCGCGAATCCCGGTGCTTCGGCACCGAGCGCCTCGTCGCACCACGTGTTGAGTTTCTCGACGGCCGCCCGAGCGGCGCCAATCGCCTGGAGCTGGTCCAATAGAGCGGCCGGCGAAGCCGCCTGTACGGCCTTGATCAGTTCCGCCATCGCGCGCGCGGATTCCTCGCGCTTGGCGGCCGGAACATCCTTGCGATCCTTAAGAGCAACGGTTTCGCGCTGGGCACGCTCCCAGCGCGCCAGCGTCAATGTGGAGCCGTTCGGCCCCGCACATAGACCGATGCGTCCCTCGAGCAGGGCCGGATAGTTCCGCTCGACCCACTCCAGCGGCGCAGTCCGATAGGAAAAATCGCCATCACGCGGTAATGGGTGCAGCGTCTCCCAATAACGGGCACACAATTCGTAGACCAAATCAAAACAAACCGGCAGCGCCGTGCAGCCATGCCGAAGCAGCCAGCTTTCGCCCAGCCACGCGGCGAGCATCAGGTCCTTGCTGCGTTCGATCAGCAGCGTGCGACATCCCATTTCGACTGCGGCCCAGTCCGCGACCTTTAGCTCGCTTTGCCAGACTCCGAGCGGCAATGTCGAGTCATCCTCGCGGCGGGCCTCCTTGATCGCCGCGACGGCGGGATCGTGAAGCAGCGAAACGCCCGCGGGCAGGTCGCTCGATATCGGCTGGAGCAGTGCTTCAATGTCGAATATCGGATTCATTCGCGCCCCGTCTGCGCCGTTGTCTCATTGGCCGGTCGTCGCCTGTAACTCGTGGTTCGAGGCACGTAGGTGCCGGGCGTACCGAGCCCCGGCGCCGAATACGGCAGATCCGGATACAGGAGCGCGGTCTTCGATGCCCCGGCCATGTCCACCCGCATGAACATGCGCGCAGTCTGAGTGGCGCCTTTGCGGTCGCGCACAGGAACGCTCAGAAGCATGCGTGCGATGCCTTCCGCACCCTCTCCCGGCACTGCGTGCAGGCGGATCAGTCGCAGGAGTGCCCACGGGTCGTTCGCCGCCCAGGTGGCGTCTTCGCCTTCGATCGAAAGCGTCGGCTGCGCGGCGTCCTGCATCGGTCGCCAGGGGCTGTCCTTCGCCCAGCGCAAACCGAGGGCAACGGGTTGCCCCGGCGCCCAGCGCAGCGGCGTGCCGCCCACGGCAGGCCACGTGAGCATCTGAGTGCCGCTCGCGAGTGACCACTGGATCACCTGATCGGCGCCCGCTTCATCGGCGCGGTCGATGCGCCACTCGACCGTCACGTCGACGCCCAAGGGGGCGCCGTCCGCTCCTCGCGCTGCAAGCGCATCGAGCCACGGCTTCGCGAGCGCCAGTTCCGCCAGAAACTGCTGCGCGTCAGAGTGCGCAGCGCCGCTTGCGGCCGCCGCGCTCATGCCACGTTGCGCATCAGCGAGTCTCGCGTCCAGTAGCGCAACGAAGGCCGTTGTCTGCCGAAGGTCGGCCGCTGGTGCGTTCGCATCGGCGGCAAACGGGAAGCGCCCGGCCAGGTCGCGCGCGAACGCGGCACGCAGTTGATCGTATGCGCCCAGCCCCGTGCCGATCTGCAGCCGGTAGCAGCGCTCGCGCGCCGAGGAAATGAGCCGCGTGCCCGCGCTCGCGACGATATCGTTCGTGTCGGGAACGTCGGCCTGGGCGAGTGACGCACTGCAGATGTCGAGGTCCATTTTGTCGAGCTGATTGGCGATCAGGGACGGCACCGCCACCAGCGCGCTCGCGGGGCTCTTCGCGCGGTACTGCGCGAGGTCGGCGAAGAGCGCCTTCCAGCGCGCAACGAGCCGGGCGTCCGCGGGGGCGAGCGGCGGGTTTTGCGTGACGAGCCAGTCGAGTGCGCTCGATGCGCCGCCTGCCGTGTCGGCCACCGCCCCTGCCTGCGCGGCGAGATAAGTTTGGAGTGCTTCAGGTGTTGCGGCAGCGAATGCCCGCTGCGATCCGCCAGGGCTGCCGTTCCAGGCCGAGAAATCACCGCGGGGCGGCCGGAACGGTTCGAGCGATTGCAACTGGGCATCGGTCGAGCGCAGGACGTCGAGCGCGTTATCGCTCACGCGCAGTACCACCGCCTGCGCAAGATCCGGACGGCCGAGTGAATCGAACGCTTCGACGAGGTCGAGCGCGTTCTTGCGCAGTGTGTCGAAGGACGGGTGCTGCGCCTGCGTCGCGAACGCGACGTTTTCGGGCGCGCCGTGCCCAGGAGGCGCCGACAGCGCCATGATCATGCTGTGCACGGTCGAATTGCCGGCCGCTGCCAGCAATGCGCCGCGCCATGTTTCAGGCGCTTGCGCGAGCGGCCCCGCGACGTACTGCCGGTATGTCGCGAGCACCGTCAGCGCGCGCTGTGCCGAAGCGGTATCGACGCCCCGGATCTCGGAGGCCCCGCTCGATTCGCCGGACACGAACGGCTGATCGAGCAGTGTGCGCAGCGCGTCGCGCAATGGCAGCAGATCGGCGGCAAGCCGCAGGCCGCTCGCAGGATTGGAGCTGAGCACGCCGGGCAGGTTGCCGCTCGCGAGCCAGCGTTCGGCAAAGGCGCGCTGCCTGGCCTGCTCATGTTTGATTACGGCATCCACGGGCGTTGCGCCGATCAGATGCAGGTGCTTTGCGGTATCCAAGGTCGCAGTGAGCCCGGGTACGAGTTCCTGTCCGTGGGCTCCGGCCCAGCCGTGATCGGCCGTTTCGACCTGGTTCGCGAGCGTGTCGATACGCGTGGCCAGATCTGCGAGCACGTCGGTCGTGGGCGATGCGCCCGGCGTCTTCAGATCGGTCAGTGTGGTCTGGATCCGCGCGGCGTTGTCCGTGAGCGACGAGTCGAGATAGATGTCGTCGAACCAGTGGTCGAACGCACTTTCGAAGCACACGCTCGCACGCGCTTGCGCGGCGAGCACGTTCGGGCCGTCCCACGGCAGCGTGCCCGATTCGGCACCGATCTCGCGCACGGCCTCGTCAAGCCCTGCCCGGTCGACGATGTGATCGGGCGGCAGGTTCACGCCGACAGCGCCGCGCATGAGCTGCGCGAGCATCACCGCGTTGCCGCCTCCCGGCTCGGCGAGTTCGTTATAGCTTGCGATGAGGCGCTCAAGCTGTGTCGCGTTTGTCACGAGCTGCGTGCCGGACACGTACTCCGGCAGATCCTGGGGCCGTGGCGCCGCGTCTGCCGCGTTCGTACTCGTGGCTCCATTCGCGGCCTCGTTCGCGGATGGGTCGGCGGCATCCGCGCAGCCCAGTTCGGCTAGACGGCTGACGAGCCGTTCGTGCAGCGGTTCGAACACGAGCCCGCTCAGCACGTGGTACTGGGCCTGTTCGAGTCGATCGTGGAGGCCGAACCAGGAAAGCGGCATGAACGGCGTCGAGAGCTGCCAGCGCGGCACGTGGGTCAAGGCGTCGGCCACGCTGCCGAGCGCGTGGGCCGCCGCCGTATCGCCGCCGCGCGAATCGCGCCACGCGACGCTCGCCATCGTTAGCGTGTCGTAGCTGGTCGCGAGCGCGCGCGCATCGCTGCGCACGCGCCACGTCGCCACGCCGAGCCCCACGCACCAGCAGAAAGCGATCGCGATCGCACTATATGTAATCACGCGATGCCGCCGCGTACGCATTGCCAGCACGCGTGGAATCGCTACGGCAAGTCCCTGCCCTGGCATCAGCAGGTCGTGCCATAGGCGCGCGGCGAATGCCGGCGCGGCGAATGCCGGCGCGGCGGCGCGTGGCGCTTCAAGCAACGGCCCGCCACCGGTATCGACGACGTCGGATGCATCCGCGCGCGGCACTTCGCCGATACACCAGATGCCGCGGAACAACGGCGCGGTGCCGTCAGCGGCGCCGCGCAATGCCGGGTCGATGTATTCGCGTAGCGGCTCGCGCAATCCGTCGAGCCGTCGCGGCAACAGGAACACATCGCCGCTCAGTGAACCGTCCAGTGTGCCGAGTTCGGTGATGGTCGACGCGAGCGCGCTGCACATGCCAGCAAACGC
The DNA here is from genome assembly GCF_021390595.1 of Paraburkholderia sp. HP33-1. Classification (NCBI taxonomy): domain Bacteria; kingdom Pseudomonadati; phylum Pseudomonadota; class Betaproteobacteria; order Burkholderiales; family Burkholderiaceae; genus Paraburkholderia; species Paraburkholderia sp. HP33-1. The sequence goes on from NZ_JAJEJR010000003.1 coordinate 974,941, forward strand.
CTCGTCGACCCACGCAGTCTCGAAGCTACGCCGCAGCGCATAAGGCGAAGTCCAGCCGAGCGGCATCTCGATCCGGTCACGCCGCAGTCGCGCGGCGAGCGTGTCGAAGCCCGGCAGCGCGTCGCACCCGCTCACGACGACATAGATCGGCAGCATCTGGCCGAATTGACGCTGGAGCGTCAGCAGCGTGCGTGAGGCCTCGATCGCGGCTTGGGTATCGGTGCGCATCTCACCGCTTTCGTCGAATAGCGTGTCGTAGGCGATCACCCAGAGCAGCGCATCAAGTGGCCGCCCAGGGCGACTGCGCAGCACTGAGCGCACGAGGCGGCGCCAGGCACCGCGCTGACGCTCGGCGTTGCCCCCGAGCGCGTCGCCCGGCTCGGCGATCAGGATGCCTTCTGCGTCATACCAGACACGCCCAAACCAGCCGGACTCGCCGGCCGATGCGAGGCGCCAGCTGTGCGCGAGCGCATCGAGCGTGGCGGGCGTGCCGGTGGCGAGGACCCGCGGCACCGAGTACGCGTCATTCACACCCATGGCCGCTTGCGCCGCGCGGATGACTGCGGCGAAACTGCGTTGCGGCCGCCGGTCGTCGCGCGCGCGAAGCCAGCGCCACAACAACACTAGCAGCAGGCTCGCGATCAGCAGCGCGATGAGGACGATCAACACCACGAGGAGCCGGTCGGTCATGGCCGTGCCCCGGGTTGCGAACCTGGGTTATCCGCGGCCGGCGCACCCGATTGCGCGTGTGATGGCGATGCCTGGACGCGAGGCACGGTCACTACGCCTTCCCGCACGGACCGTACCCCCGCGAGCGACACCGCTTCGAACTGGTCGAGCGCTGTGCGCACGGGCGCCGTCGCGAAGAGCCACAAGAGATGCGAAATGCCGACCATCACCGCGCAGCCGCCCCCGAGCAAGAGCCCGAGGCGCATGCGGTCAGGGAACGTCTGCGTGAGCGGACGCGTTTCGCGCGGCGCCAGTGCGGAGAGTTCTAGCGGCGCGCCGATCCGGTCGGGTTCGGGATCGCGCTGCACGGAGAACGCGAACAGCGCGTGACGCAATTGGTCGTGGCGCAGCGCGCCGGATTCGCCGCGCAACAGTCCCTTGAAGCCAAGTGTGAGGCAGGCGAGGTAGACATTCGCGAGGTCGCGTTGCGCCGGATCGCGCTGCGCGAGCAATGTTTCGATGGCGTCGGGCAAGCGCTCACCCGCTGCGCGCGTGCCGAAGATGCGCGCCTCGAGCGGCTGCGTTTCCCACGCGCTCGCGCCGGGCCAATCGGTAAACAACAGCCGCTCGTCGAGTAGCGCGACGTATGCGTACTGCGCGGCCGCAATGTCCGCTTCGCCCGCCGCCCCGGTCCACGCCATCGCGTCACGCGCGAGCTTGCGCGTGGCGGCCTGAAGTTGCGTGGCGAGCGCATCGGCTGTGCTGTGCGGATCGGCCGCTGGTTTCCCAGCGGGTTGCACGTCGGTGTGCGCGTCAGTCTCGCTCGCGGTCGGCATGGTGTAGCGTCCGCGCGCCTGCTCCGCGTACGCGAAAGCCGTGACGAAGGCGTGCATGAGCGGCAAACGCTCCTCGCTCTTGTCACCGGCGTCAAGCATGCGCAGCCCGCCGCTGGCGACCGTTCCTGGGTTCCTCGCCGGTCGGCGTGAATAGCTGCACGGCCCAGGGCGCGTGCCCGGGCGTCGCTGCCCGGCCTCCGATGCAGAACGGTTGCTCCCGATCGAACCACGCGTCTTCCATCGCGACGGCGAAGAGCACCGTATCGTTGCCCGTCGCGTAGGTCGCGCGTTCCTCGCGCGCGAGGCGCCGCCGCGACAGACCGCGCATGCGCTGGCGCGCAAGCGTCGGTACGTGCGCGCGCGATGCCACGACGGCCTGGTCGAGCCACTGGCTCGCGTCGTGCTCGCTGGCGTCGGGGGGCATGCGCAGGCCGATCACCAGTTCGCGCGCCGTGCCATCGCCAGTGTCAAACGGCGGGTCGATCCAGAAGCCGCCCTCTTCTTCGTTGAATGCGCGGACGCGATAACCTTGCCGTATCGTCGCCAATGCTTCGTTGAGCCAGTTGAGCAGCGGATCGAACGAAGCGAGCAGTTCCATGTAATCGAACGCCGGGAAGGCCGGCACGCCGCGCGCGGGTTGCAGCGCCGCGAGCGCGCCGCTCATGCCAGCCAGCACACGGTGCAGCTCGACCGGATGCGAGACGCCCGAGGCAAGCGTCGCTTCGACCTCCGGCAACCGGCTCCAGAGCGCGCAGAGCTGCCGCTCGATCTGCGCGACGTCGTCGAGTTCTTCCGCGCGCTGGGCCGCCTGAAGACGTCCAGCCAGAAAAACGCATTTTTCGCGGATCTGCATCAAGAGACGCATCACGCGTTGCCCGAGCAATGAATCGGGCTGCACGAACGGGCACGGCGCGGCAAATTCCGTGATGGCCACGCCGCCGCCCTGTTGTTTGACACGCAGGAGCGGTAAGCGGTCGAACTCGTGGCGCCCGAGATCCGTCATCAGATGCAAACGTGGCGACCAAGTCGTGATCGAAGCCGGCTCGCCGCCCGAGACCAGATCCGGCACATCGGCGCTTTCGGCCTGCCGGTAGCGTCCTGCCTGCGGGTCGATCTGTCCGCCGCGATAGAGCGGCGCAACCGCGAGATAGATCGTGACGGCTTCGTCCGGCTCGCTGAAGGCGCGAGTCACGTCCACCTCCAGAATCGGATCGTGCGGCGTATGGCGAATCACGAGGCCGTCGGCCAGGATCGCTTCCAGCGCGCTGATGCGCACGAGCCCCTGGGCCAATCCGGCCGCGTCGTGCTCAAGCGTCAGCACGCCCCAAAAATGCGGGCGCGCGGCACCGGCCAGCCATGCGGCATGGCCGGCCGCGTGCAGCGCCTGGGTCTGGAAATGCTGCGGCAGCAAGGGCATGCCGTCGAACCAGCAGACTGCGTCGGGAAATGGGATGCGCATGGCGGAGTCTGAGTCCCCTCGAAGTGCCCTGCTTCAGCGTGCGGCCTGCACGCTCAGGTCCTGATCGCCCAGTTGCAGCAACGCTTTAGGTGGACCCGTGTCCAGCCTCACGCGATGTGCGCCCAGCGTTTGATAGTTTGCGAAAACCACGACGCCGGCGCCGCGTTTGCCGCCAAAAGCGAATGGCGCCGACGGAATCTGCTGGCCTGGCACGACCTCGTAGGACACGACGGTGAAGTCATCCGGATGATCGCGCCGCCACTGATCACGTTGCGAGAACCACTTCGCGGAAGGCAGGTTGAGCAGCGCCTCAAGCAGTTGCGGATTGTGCACGAGCACGACATCTATTGCTAAGGGCGTGTCGATATTGGCCTGGTCCGATACGGAGATCGCAAGCGTGTCCACCTGCACCTTCGGCAGCGCCGAGGAACAGGCGGCCAGGCCCAGCACTGCGAGTCCGGCAAGACACCAGCCGCGTAAAGCGCCGCATGGCGTCACGCGTGTGCCCGCCCCCCGGACCGCCGATGTGCCGACCGATAACCTGGTGATCACTACGCCAACCCCATTGTGTGTGCGTCGTCTCTGGTCTGCCATGATCGCAGACGTTATGTGAATCGTCTCGCTCCGATTCGTATTTCTAATCGTTACGCATTCTTTTTCGTACTCGCAAATTCGCGCGTCGCCTAGTCTACAAGCGCAAATGGCATTAGCGCAACAACGACTATTACGCCGTGGTTATTCGGCGAATCACTAAGGCAATGTGAAAGGAATCCAAATGATCATAGAAATTATTAAAGCCGTGTGAAGGTAATCCAATTCGATGCGCGATAAATATCGTTTGAATTTTCCTGTTTCCTGGCATAAAGTCCTCACGGTCGATCTGCGAGTCAAGTGCGGCAATGACACGGGGCCTCTGTCATCGCGCCAACCATGAACGCGGCAATTCCCCCTTCGCCAGGCACGCGCGGGGCGTGCTGTATCGCATCCGACAAACGCACTGCCTCATTTCGCTATCCAACGCAATAAAAAAACGAACGTTTTGGAGGTGAGCATGGCCGACAGTACCCAGCACTGGTTCGAACGAAACAGACCGCCGCGTGTGCAGATCACGTACGACGTCGAGACGGGAAATGCCATTGAAAAGCGTGAGTTGCCGCTTGTTGTCGGCATTCTTGCCGATCTTTCCGGAAAGCCCGTTGAGCCGCTGCCGAAAATGACGGAGCGGCGTTTTGTCGATATCGACCGCGATAACTTCAACGACGTCATGAGGTCGGTCGCGCCGCGTCTCGCATTGCAGGTCGACAATACGCTCGCCGCCGACGGCAGCAAGATGAATGTCGAGCTCAACTTCGCGAACATCGACGACTTCGATCCCGTCAACATCGTCCAGCAAATCGCGCCGCTCAAGCAGCTATATGATGCGCGCCTGCGTTTGCGAGACCTCCTCACCAAGCTCGACGGCAACGACGAACTCGACCAACTGCTGCAGGAAGTCGTGAACGACCCGAAGGGCTTGAGCGAAATCCGCGCGGCCCATCCGCAGGATGCCGCGCCGGCACAACTGCCGTCGCCCGGCGCCGCGCCGGAATCGCCCGGCGAAACGCCGTCTGCCTGAGCTGTCACGCGAGGAGAAAAACATGTCTGATATACAGGCCGCCCCGCAGGCGGCACAGGTCACGCTGCTCGATCGCATCGTGCACGATGGCCACATGGCGCAATACGAAGAACAGCAGCAGCATGCGCGCGAACTGCTCGCCGAGTTCGCGCTGCAGGTGCTCGACAAGAACATGACCATCAGCCGCGACACGGTGGCGATGATCAATCACCATATCAGCAAGATCGACGAGCTGATCAGCGAGCAGCTCAACGAGGTTCTGCATCACCCCGACATGCAGGCGCTCGAATCGACGTGGCGCGGTCTGCATTTCCTCGTCAAGGGATCCGAAACGAGTTCGCGCCTGAAGCTGCGGCTGTTGAACGCCTCGAAGCAGGATCTGCAGAACGACCTCGAGAAGGCGATCGACGTCGACACGAGCGCGCTCTTCAAGAAGGTCTATGAAGAGGAATACGGTACGTTCGGCGGCCATCCGTTTAGCGTGCTCGTCGGCGATTACTACTTCACGCGCCAGACCCCGGACATCAGCCTGCTCGAAAAGCTCGCGTCGGTTGCGGCGGCCGCGCATGCGCCGTTCATTTCGGCCGCGCATCCGCAGCTCTTCGACATGACGAGTTTCACGGAACTCGGCGTGCCGCGCGATCTCTCGAAGATCTTCGAAACGATCGACATGCATCGCTGGCGCGCATTCCGCAAGAGCGAGGATTCGCGCTACGTCGCGCTCGTGCTGCCGCACGTCCTCATGCGCCGCCCGTACCATCCGGACAGCAATCCGGTCGAAGGCATGAACTTCTTCGAGGACGTGGACGGCACGGACCACTCGAAGTACCTGTGGGGCAACGCCGCCTATACGCTCGCGCAGCGCATCACCAACGCGTTTGCGCAATACAGCTGGTGCGCTGCGATTCGCGGCGTGGAAGGCGGCGGCGCCGTCGAGCGGCTACCCGATCACATCTTCCAGACGGCCTCGGGCGACAAGGCCATGAAATGCCCGACCGAGGTGGCCATTACCGACCGCCGCGAAAAGGAACTCGACGCGCTCGGCTTCATCGCGCTCGTGCACAAGAAGAATGAAGGCCTTGCGGTGTTCTTCGGCGGCCAGACGGCGAACCAGCCGGTCGCGTACAACACGGCGGAAGCGACCGCGAACGCGCGCATTTCGGCGATGTTGCCGTATATCCTCGCGGCTTCGCGCTTTGCGCACTACATCAAGGCCATCATGCGCGACAAGGTGGGCAGCTTCATGACGCGCGATAACGTGCGCAGCTACCTGAACACGTGGATTGCCGACTACGTGCTCGTCAACGATAACGCGCCGCAAGAAATCAAGGCGCAGTATCCGCTGCGAGAGGCGCGCGTCGACGTGACCGAAGTGCCCGGCAAACCAGGCGCGTATCGCGCGACGGTGTTCCTGCGGCCGCACTTCCAGCTCGAGGAACTCACCGCGTCGATCCGGCTCGTCGCAACGCTGCCGCCGCCGGCGGCCGCATGATCGGCAAGTCGTCCGCAGGACATCGGCGCATAGTCGCCACCTCAATCCACTGAACGCGCGCGGAGCCGCCATCGCGGCCCGTGCGGTTCTCTCTGCTTCGGGAGCAGCACACCATGGATTCGATCGTTCTCGATCTCGGTGAAGACATCAAAGGCGAATGCGTACTGGAGGGCTACAAGGACAAGATCGAGTTGATGTCGTACAGCCACAATGTGGCCATGCAGGTGACCAACGACGTCAGCAATTCGGAGCGCACGTCGGGCAAGCCGCATGTCGGTGAGTTCACCGTTACGAAGTTCATCGACGTCTCCACGCCGACGCTCAACGAATACTGCTGCGGCGGCAAAGCCATCGCCACGGCGAAGGTCGTGGTGGGCCGCAACGCTGCGGAAAGCGACGGCAAGATCATGCCGTTCATCACCTATACCCTCGACAACGTGGTGCTGAGTAACGTCAGCGTTTCTGGCGGTGCGGGCGGCAAGCCCGTCGAAACACTTTCGCTGAACTTCACCAAGATCAAGTGGGAAATGACGGCACAGAAAGACGACGGGTCCAAGGAGGGTACGGCGGCATCGACGTGGGACATGGCCGCCAACAAGCTCGATAAGTAAAGTCCAGGTCGCCCGTCCATGCCGGACAGCCGTTCTCGCACACTCATCGCGCCGATGCCGCTCTTCGAGCGGCTGGCCGATGACGCGCCATTCGAGCGCGAGGAGCGGGTTGGCGAACCCGCTGCACGCATGCTCGATGCGGATGGACTGCGCGCATCGGTCCGCGCCGAGCTACTGCGGCTTCTGAACACGCGCCGTGGCAAGCCGCGCGTACCGCGTGCACCTGATGTGCTGCTTTACGGCTTGCCCGACTGGAGTGCGAAGGATGCAGCGCGCGCCGAGGACCGGGCGGTGATCGAGCGCGAGATAGCCGTTGCCATCCGTGTGTTCGAGCCGCGTCTGCGCGGTCCGCGCGTGAAGATCGAGCCCGAAGCAGGCACACCTTGGCGCCTGTGCCTGCGCGTCATGGGAACGTTGCGCGGTAACGATGGCGTGGAGCATCCCGTGACCTACGTCGCCGGTTTGGACGGCGATATGCAGTCCATCGGAATTGTTGATGAACGACTCGCTTGACGAAGAACTGCTCGACTACTATCAGCGCGAGCTGATCTGGCTGCGCCATGCGAGCGAGAGCTTTGCCGAGCGATATCCGAAGATCGCGCGCCGGCTCGAACTGGGGTCCGGTGAAAGCGCCGATCCGCACGTCGAGCGTCTGATTGAGAGCTTTGCAGTCCTGACGGCGCGCATCCAGCGCACACTCGACGACGAATACGCCACCCTCACCGACGGCCTGCTCGAACAGCTTTATCCGTACGCTTCCCGGCCGGTGCCGTCCATGACGATCGCGCACTTCGAGCCGGATCCGACGCAAGGCAGCATCGCTACCGGTTACCGCGTGCCGCGCGGCACGCCGCTGCTGCACGTCGACGCGAGCGGCACGGCAATCCACTGGCGCACGAGTTCCGAGGTCACGCTCTGGCCGCTCGCGCTCGATGCAGCGCACCTGCTCAATGCGGAAGAAGCTCAGGCGCTCACGGGCGATGCCTCGCTGCAATCTGCGCTGCGCCTCACACTGCGCGCCACCGGAGCATTTCCGCTCGGTGCGCTCCCGATCGAGCGTCTTCGCGTTCGGCTGGCGGGTTCGCCCGTGACCGCCGCGGCGCTTTACGATCTGCTGGGCGCGCACAGCGCCGCTTCCTGGCTGCGAACGCCGGATGGCACGCTGCACGGCCAGCTCGGCGTGCCCGCTCCGGTCGGTTTCGGCGAGGAAGACGCGCTGCTGCCGCTCGAAGACGGCGCGCATCCGGCATGCCGTCTGCTCGTTGAGTATTTCGCGTTTCCCGAGAAATTTACCTTCTTCGATTTGCCATTCGCGCCGCCGCCGCAGGCGAGCGAGCGCGTCGAACTGGTTATTGGCTTCACGGCGGCACCGCGCGGGCGCTTGACACTGCATCCGCACGATTTCACGCTCGGCTGCACGCCTGCTATCAACCTCTTCTCGCGAAGCTCCGAGCCGATAAGGCCCGACGGCACGATGCGCGAAATGCGCGTGAGTCCCGACGCGCACCGCGAATCGAGCACCGAGATCTACTCGTTGAGCAATGTGCGCATCGTCGCGGGTCGCACCGTGAACGACGTTCCGCCGTGGCACGGCGCAGGCCATGGCGTGGCGTCCGATGTCTACTGGCATGCCCGGCGCGTCACCGGACTGCATCCGTCCCGGCCGGGAAGCGACGTGATGCTGACGTTCGTCGATACGCGTTTCGATCCTGCGCTGCCCGCGCAGCGCACGCTCACCGCGGAGCTGCTGTGTACGAACCGGCATCTGGCCCACCGGCTCGCGCCGGGTACCGCGCTTTCGTTCGAAGTGCCGGGCCCCGTCGCGAGCGTGCGGCTCGCGCATCGTCCGACGCGTCAGATCACGGCCACACTCGACGGCAGTTCGCGGTGGCGCCTCGTGTCTCAGCTCGTCTTGAACCACGTCTCGCTCGTCGAAGGCCCTCAGGCGCTGCGGACACTACGCGAGATGCTCGTGCTGCACAATCCTGGCAACGAGGCGCCAGCGCAACGCCAGATCGCGGGCATCGCCGGGGTGTCGAGCGAGGCGATCGTCGCGCACGTGGGCACGGATGTCTGGCGCGGTTGGCGCAACGGTCTGCGCGTTCGTATCGAACTGGACGAAGCGCAATTCGTCGGTGCCAGCCCGGTCCTGTTCTCCGGCGTGCTCGCGCATTTCTTTTCGCTCTACGCGAGCGTCAACCGTTTCGTGCAGACCGTGCTCGTATGCGACGGTCGGGAGATCCACACATGGCGGCCGATGACGGGCAGCCCGCTCGCACTCTGACCGAGCGGCTGTTCGAGGCGCCGCATGCGTTCGAGTTTGCGCAGGCGGTGCGACTCCTCGAACTGCTGAAGCCGCATGCCCGGCCGCCCGGTACGGGGCTCGATCCGCGCGAGGAGGCGCTGGCGTTCAGCGGTACGCTGTCGCCCGCGTTTCCTGCCAGCGTGCTGGGGCCGCTGAAACGCGATATGCCGCGCTCGCTCGCGCTTGATCCGGACGCGCGCCCCGAAGCCGCCGGGCGGCCGCAGTTGCAGGTCAATTCGTTTGCGCTGGGCGGCCCCGATGGACCGCTGCCCGGCGCGTGGCAAGAGTGGCTGCAGGATCGTCTGCGACGCAAGGACAGCGGGCCCGCGGCCTTCCTCGATATCTTCCAGCACCGGCTGCTCGCCCTGCTCTATCACGCGCAGCGCAAGTACCGCAGCGCCGAACCGTTGCCAGCCTCGCTGGCGCGCCCGACCGATGTGGCGCTGCGCGCGCTCACGGGACTCGTCTGGCCGACTTCGGGCGTGGCGTTCCCGGCCGCGCCAGCGCAGCGCGCGCAGGCCGGGCTCGACATGCGCGCGCTGCTCGCGCGCGCAGGGCTGTTCGCGAACCGCCGGCGCTCGCTCGCGGGCTTTGACGTCATGGCGCAGCATCACTTCGGCGTAACGGTGCGGTCCACACCGTTCGCGGGCGGCTGGCGAACGCTGCCCGATGCGAGCCGCACGGCCATCGGCTCAGCCGGCCGCAACCGCCGTCTCGGTGTGGACGCCGTGGCTGGAACGCGCATCTGGGACGAACATCGCGGCATTCGCGTGCGCCTCGGGCCACTGCGTCGTGAGCAATACGAAGCGTTTTTGCCGGGCGCGAACATGCATGTGGCCTTGCATGCGCTGGCGTCTGCCTGGTTCGGCGCCGAACTGCGGGTGCATCTCGAACTGCAGCTTTCGGCGGGCGAACTGCCGCGTCCGCGACTGTCGCGCGCGGCACCGCTGCGCCTCGGCTGGACCGCGTGGGCTGGCGCCGCCGAAACCGCCCCCGCGAGACTGGCGCGTTTCGCCCCGCACGAAGCTGACGCGCCGTCTGGCGCACGTTACGCCGCATCCCTGCCGTGACGCTCGATCTCAAGTCGCTCGTCGCACGTATCGAGCGCGAGCCTCACGAGGCCCTCGAACGCGCGGCGCTGCAGTGCCTGCGCGAATCGCACTTCGTGGTCGAAGTCGAGCACTGGCTGCTCGCGCTCGTCGAGACTGACGGCGGCGACTTCGGGTGCGTCCTGCCTCACTTCGGACTCGAATGCGCGGCTGTCGCGGTCGAAGTCAGGGCTGCCATCGCACGATTCAAGCGCGGCAATGCCGACACACCCTCGTTCTCGCCCGAGCTGCTGGTGTGGCTCCAGGACGCGCTCGTGCAATCGAGCGTCGTGCTCCAGCAGCCGCGTGTGCGTGCGGCGACGCTGCTCATCGCACTCCTTGAAAACGACATGCTGCGTGCGCGCACCGCGCAGTCCGCGCCGTCGCTGATGCGCGTGGCGAGTGCCGCGTTGCGCGCGAATTTTTCGAACTGGCTCGCGCCGGTCGAGGCGCCCTCCGCCGCTTCGCCCACGCCGCCAGCGCAACCCCCTGCGGCCGAAGCGACAATTGGCGTGGCCCGCGTGAGCACCACGCCCGGCACCTCCGACGCAGCGCCGGCCCTGCTCGACCAGTACACGCTCGACCTGACCGCCGAGGCGCGGGCCGGGCGCATTGATCCGATCGTCGGCCGCAACGCGGAGATCCGCCAGACCGTGGACATCCTGCTGCGGCGCCGGCAGAACAACCCTTTGCTCGTCGGCGCGCCGGGTGTAGGCAAGACGGCGATCGTCGAAGGCCTCGCGATGCGCATCGCTGCGGGAGAAGTACCGCCAGCGCTCGCGGACGTGTCGCTTAGAATGCTCGACCTCGCGCTGCTGCAGGCGGGTGCGGGCGTGAAGGGTGAATTCGAGCGGCGCCTGCGCGCGGTGATCGACGAAGTGCGCCGCTCGCCGCGGCCGGTCGTGCTCTTCATCGACGAAGCGCACACGATGATTGGTGCGGGCGGCGCCGAGGGGGGCAGCGATGCCGCGAACCTGCTCAAGCCCGCCCTCGCGCGCGGCGAACTGAGGACGATTGCGGCGACGACATGGTTCGAATACAAAAAGTACTTCGAACGCGACCCCGCGCTCGCGCGGCGCTTTCAACTGGTCCAGATCGAGGCGCCCGATGAGCCTACCGCCGTCGCGATGCTGCGCACGCTCGCGCCGAAGTTCGAGGCCCATCACGCGGTGGTGATCGAAGACGCGGCGATCGTCGACGCGGTGAAGCTTTCGCACCGCTACATCTCTTCGCGCGAGTTGCCCGACAAGGCGATCGCGGTGCTCGACACCGCCTGCGCGCGCGTCGCGCTTGCACACAGCGATACCCCGCCCCAGCTCGAGACGGCGCGCCATCGCCAGCGCGCGCTCTCCGACGAACTACTGCGTCTGCGCGCGGAAATGCTGATGGGCGCGAATCACGCGCTGCGTCTTGCGGGGCTCGACGCAGAGCACGCGCGCAATGCTGCATACGTGAAGGAACTTGAAGCGCGTTGGCATGCAGAGGCGGCCACCGTGCGCGAAATTCTGGCGCTGCGTGCGCGCATTAGCGCGCTGGCGGCGCAGCCGGGCGACGATCCAGCCGGCGGCACAGCGGCCGACGGCTCCGCAACAGACGGCACCGATGCAGCCGATTCCACCGATCCGGCCGACGGCACCGACCCGCCCGAAGATCTCGCCGCGGAATTGGCGCGCCTCGAAAGCGGCCTCGAAGCGATACGTGAAGACGACCCTATGGTGCCCGTCTGCGTGGATTCGAAGATCATCGCCGCCGTGATCGCGAACTGGACGGGCATCCCGGTCGGCAAGATGCTCGCCGACGAAGTTCACGCGGTCCGAACGCTCAAGGGTCGCCTCGCCCAGCGCATCGTCGGGCAGGACGCCGCGCTCGATCGCATCACGAAGCGCATCCAGGCCTGGCGTGCGGGGCTCGCCGATCCGTCGCGTCCCGTCGGCGTGTTTTTGCTCGTCGGGCCGACTGGCGTGGGCAAGACGGAAACGGCATACGCGCTCGCCGACGCGCTTTATGGCGGCGAGCGCAATCTCATCGTGATCGACCTCGCCGCCTATCAGGAGGCGCACGCCGTCTCGCAACTGCGCGGTGCGCCGCCGGGCTATGTCGGTTACGGCAGCGGCGGCACGCTCACGGAAGCGGTGCGCCGTCGTCCGTACAGCGTCGTGCTCCTCGACGAAATCGAAAAAGCCCACGTTGACGTGCTGGAAGCGTTCTACAACGTATTCGACAAGGGTGTGATGGAAGACGGCACCGGGCTCGTAGTGGACTTTCGCAATACCGTGATACTCGCGACGAGCAATGTAGGCGCCGAATTGCTGCTGAACACGCCCGCCTCGGCGCTCTCAACCGATGCGCTCGCGCGGAGCCTTCGCGAAGCGTTGCTGCAGGTTTTTCGCCCCGCTTTTCTCGCCCGTATGACCGCTGTGCCCTACGCCGCGCTCGACGACACCGTGTTGCGCGCCATCATCGAGAAGAAGCTTGAGCAGTTGCGCGCGCGCTATCGCGATGCGACGGGCAAGCAGTTCGCATTCGACGTGGGCATCATCGACGCGGTGCTCGCGCGCTGCCGTGCCGCTGGCGCGCGTGAGATCGACAACGTGCTTATGAACGAACTGATCGGCACGCTCGCTCAGTGGGCGCTCGAATGACGCTCCCGTACTCTCTCACCCAAACCGCCGACTGACTCCGCGATGAGCCGCCCCATTCCCGCCGATACGCAAGCCCGCATGAGCCTGAGCGGTTCCGCTTTCACGTCGATGTTTCCCGCGCGACTTGAAGCGCGCGAAGCGCTGGACACGCCGTCGACGCTGAGTCTTCGCGTGCTGGGCGGTCTTCCCGCTGCTGCGCCAGCAACGATGACGGGACAGCATGCGACTGTCTCACTCGCGTGGGGCGAAACACCCCGTCTCATAGATGCGATCTGCACGCGCGCCGCGCGCCTGCCGTCGACCACAGACGCGAGCCACTTCGCGCTCGAGCTGAATGCGTGGCCGTGGCTGCTCACGCTTTCGAGCAACAATCGCGTCTTCCAGGGCAAGTCGGCACAGGAAATCATCGAGGCGGTTTTCGCCGGACACGGCATGACGGACTACACGTTCTCGCTGACGGGTACTGCCGCGACGCGCGAATGGTGCGTGCAGTACGCGGAGTCGGATTTCACGTTCATGAGCCGCCTGTGCGAGGAGGAAGGCTGGTTCTATTTCTTCCGCCACGCCGAGGGCACCCATACGCTCGTCATCGCCGACAGCAACGATGCCTTTGTCACGCTGCCCGGTTTTGCGACCTTGAACTGCGCGTCCGGCACGAGCGCTGCACGCGAGACCGCGCAGATTCTCTACTGCGAGATCGTCGAAGACACCGCCGCGGGTCTTTTCTCGCATGACGACTATGCGTGGGCGACACCTTCCTCGCAGCTGTATTCGCAGGCACAGTCCGTTTCGGATGCGCCCACCGTCTACGAGTATCCGGGGCGCTACGCCACGAGCGGTAGCGGCTCCACATTCGCCAAGCAGCGCGTGGACGCCTTGCGCGCGGCGACGCGCCTCCTCGTCGGAGAGAGCGACTGCCGCGCACTCACCCCTGGGTATCGCTTTACGCTCGGCGGTCACGAAGACGACAGCGCGAACGTCGAATGGGTCGTGCGCAGCGTGACACACGAGGCGGATCACGACCGCTATCGCAACCGTTTCGAAGCCTTTCCCGCCGCGACGACATGGCGTCCCGCGCGCACCGCGCGCCGCCCCATCATGCCGACGCAGACCGCAACGGTCGTCGGCAAGAGTGGCGAAGAACAGTGGACCGACAAGTCAGGCCGCGTGAAGGTCCAGTTCCACTGGGATCGCGACGGCAAGAACGACGAACAAAGCTCGTGCTGGATACGCGTCGCGCAGCCGTGGGCCAGCAAGGGCTTCGGCATGCAGTTCATGCCGCGCGTGGGCGATGAGGTGGTCGTGACGTTCGTCGATGCCGATCCGGATCGGCCGCTCATCACGGGCAGCATATACAACGGCATCAATCAGCCGCCGTACACGCTGCCCGACAACCAGACGCAATCGGGGATCAAGACGAATACCAGCAAGGGCGGAAACGGCTTCAACGAACTGCGGTTCGAAGATAAAAAGGATAGCGAAGAAGTTTTTTTGCAGGCGCAAAAGGACCTGAACGCGAACGTGATCAACGATGCGGCCTGGACGATCGGCCACGACGAAACGAGCACGATCAAGAACGCCCGCACGCATACGGTGAAGGGCGCCGACGATACACTCGTCGTCGAACAGGGCAATCGCAGCATGACCGTGAAGACGGGCAACGAGACCGTCGACATCAAGGGCACGCGCACTGTGAAGGCTGGCAGCGACGAGACGCGTTCGGTGGGCGGTAATCTCGACCAGACCGTAACAGGCAACATGACACTCACAGTGGACGGCAATTTGACAATCAAGGTGAGCGGCACGCTCACGCTGCAAAGCACCGGTGACCTCACGGCAAAGAGCGACGGGTCGATCACACAGAAGGCCGCCATGTCGCTGACGAATCAGGCGGGGACCGCGCTCACGAACAAATCGGATGGCACGCTCTCGAACGAGGGACTAAGCGTGTCCAACAAGGCCTCCGCCGAGCAGACCGTGGACGGCGGAGGCATGCTGACCGTGAAGGGCGGCATCGTGCAGATCAACTAGGCCCGCCATGACCCAGACTCCTGCGCAGGCCCGAAATGTGTCGATCGAGCGCGGCGATTCGCGGATCGACGCAACGACCATCGACGGCAAATTGCACGGTGTCGCACGCGTGCAGGCCGGCGGCGTGCCCGTCGCGACGCTTGGATACGCGCATGGCGTACTGCATGGGCCCGCGGCGATGAATTATCCGGACGGCTCCCGCTCGGCGCAGTTGAACTATCGCGATGGCAAGCTCCACGGCAAGGCGGTGTATTACCACCAGGACGGCAGCGTGCAGCGCGAGGCCCACTATGCGCAGGGCCTGCTGCATGGCGAATCCAGGATCCGGCTACCGGACGGAACGGTGCTGGAGCGCGCGGTATACCGGCAAGGCAAGCTGCAGGGCACGCTGCAACGGTTCCATCCGAACGGCCGTCTGGCGGAACGCCAGATGTTCAATGCGGGCAAGCCGGTCGCGCAGGCGGAACGCTTCGCGAGCGATGGAAGGCCGCTCGATGCGAACGGCAAGCCCATATCGCGCTGGAGGCACTGGTGGCAGACCGCTTTGGGATCGCAAGCGGGGTCGTCGGCTTGAGGGGCGGCCGCGGGGTTGCATGCCGCGGCGGGGAAACCAAGGAGACGCTCAGGGGACGAGCGTGGTGACCTGCCCCGGTTGCACGACCTTGATCACGCCAGCCCACATGCAGACTAGCGTCGCCTGCGCATCAAGCGCTGGCATCGATCCGACGAGCACCGTGGGCGCGCCGCCCGGAATCCACGGCGCGGGCGTGGCCGGCATGCACGGCATCGGTGTGAAAACGCCGAGCGCCGCTGCGGTGGCGGCGATAACGGTCGGATTGGCCGCGCTCTGACACATGCCGAATGGGCTGACGTTGGCGACTGGAATCGAATCCATGATCGTCGCGGCCGGTACGCCGCCAACCATTGCACGATGGGTGGGCAAGACGTTCAGCACCGAGGGCGCTGCGCCAAACGAGCATTGCAGTGTGGCACCGGAGCAGACATGGGGGCTCGGCATGATTCACCTCGGCAGGAATGATATCGGAACAGTGATGGAGCACGGCCGCTGCCATCATATCCAACGGATCGTGCAGGCTCTATAGCGAGCGCTTGCAGGTTGATCGCCGACACCCCTCAGTGAGCGCCGGCGATCAACGCGACTGGGACGATCACGATGACGATGCGTGAAGTGGATCGGCTGAAGGTCATTGAGGCAGTGGCCGAGTGCCGGCTCAAGCCGGGCCAGGCGGCCGAACGGCTGGGACTGAGCGTGCGCCAGGTTGAGCGTCTCGTGCTGCGCTATCGTGCGGCTGGTGTGGCCGGACTGGTATCGGGCTGTCGGGTGCCACAGAAAGTGAAAACTGTGCCAGGTAAGTGAAAAACTGTTGACACAGTTGGTGAAAAGTTTTGGGCGGGCGGCGTTCAATCCGAGCGTGCGCGGCCCGTGGCTGTCTCAGTTCGACCCACAGCGATCTCTCGAGTCGCCGGAAAACGGTCGCTCGCTTTGCCGGGTGTCTGTTGCGGCCCACCCGTCACACAGATCAAGACTCGACACTGCGAAAAAAACCGAGCGCACAGCACCATCGAAGCTTATTTGAACGGAGCCTTTTCCGGTTCGGCTGCATACTTGTCTCGGATCGCGTTCACGCAGTTGGTGAACCGCGTGCGGAAACCGACGGGATCGGTGCTCGGCGGTGTGAGTCCGTCCGAAGTAACGCTCCAGCCGTTGGGTGTACGGGTGACATCAAGATCGAAGGAGATGCCCGGCGCGTCCTCGAAAATCACCGTCTCGCGCACAACGCGGCCCCCGGAGCGGATGATCGCCTGGCATCCCTGGTGAAGCCCGCCAGCGGCATGAGCGTTGCCGCTGCCCGGGGCGATGTTGTCCGGGGCGGCGCCGTACATCCGTAATGATTCGAATTGGGGCGGCGTCCCGGCGGTAACGAATGCAACGTCGGCCTCTGATATCCCGTCGCTACAGCCGGTTACCAGCCAGGAAATCGCAACCAACATGATGCCGGTGAAAGCGTGTCGGAGACTCGAGGTGTCGTGGCGTAGCATGGTTGGCCCAGGAATTCGCGGTACGTGGTGGTAAGCGGTGGGCGATCGCGCCGATCGCCATCGCGACAAGGGTGCGCGAGAACCAGATCTTGAACGCGGTCGGAAGATCGAAAACGTCGAATGCTTAAATCAGGCGTTCAGACATGCCACGATACGGGCACACGCTGCGCTCAAGGCGAACGCCAGCGGCCATGATTTGAATCGCAGGGTCACAAGTTTCGGCTTCAATGAAAAGACGCTCGACTTTGATATCGGCAAACAGCGGAAATTCTTGAGTAATCCGCTCGCTTCACGAGACCGCCCCCCGGTGGGTGGGTTGTCGACGATTCCCGCGACGCAGTCGAATGACTCTTTGTGGCCGCATATTGCCGTATGCCGCTTGCATAGATTTGCAATCTGACCGGTCGATTTAGACCTGCTGCCCTACGTTGGAAATTCTCACCAGTTGTGGCGTAACCATCGGGAATTTTCACATTCCACGGCACAGGCCCGGACATGCGTGCCACCGTTAGTGAAAAAGCCCTTTGGAATCAGCGTCGCGGTTTTCACTTGCCGCGTCACTCGACACGGGCAAACGTGGCCGGCCCAGCAATCGCGAACTGCCGGTCGATCCGCGGGCCCGTGTCATGGCGCTGCTGCCCGAGCGCTACGCCGATTTCGGGTCGACGCTGGCGTGCGAGAAGCTGCGCGAATGTCACGGGCCGACGCTGTCAAAGGCAACGGTTCTTGCTACGACAAAGCCATTGTGCATACCTCAGAAATGGAGCCGGTGAGCCTCCTCATCCACGAGAATCTCGACACCACCCGGAGCAAGCTCGATCACCCCAACACTGCGCTCGCCCGTGAGCGCGCTTGCCGCCCCGCGAGCATGCAGTGACACACGCTTCGGCTCCTTCGTCAGGTTCAGCACAAAAAGCAGCCGCTTACCGTTGCCGCTGCGCACGGACAGCTCGACTCCCTCGGGTAGATCCAGCACGAATTCGATGGACATTTCCTCCGCCAAGCGCCGGAAAAAGACGCGATATGCGTCACTGTCCAGCACGGTGCCCAGGTAGTACGACAAGCCATTGCCGAAGCGATTGCGCGTCACTGCCGCGCGGCCGGAGAAGTACTCGCTGGCGTAGGTCCCGATCGTCTCGGCAGACAGCGGCTCCAGAATGTCGCACCACTGCTCGCAGCCGAACCGCTCGTTGCCGTAAAGCGCGACTTGCTGCACGTCGCGTCCCACCGGATCGTATTCGTCGACCTGCACGCCGGTCACGTCGTCGAGAAGATTCGGCAGACGTCCCGGCAAACAGACGTTATTCATGTTCTTGACACCGGTCCGCGCGGTCAATACCAGCGTGCCCCCGCTCTCGACATAGCGGCGCAGCTTGCCGGCCACAGCGTCGTCGAGCAGATAAAGCGACGGCGCAACCACGAGCTTGTAGGCGTCGATCGCCTCCGTCCAATTGATGACGTCGGTGCCGATCCCCAGCCGCACGAAAGCGGCGTGCATCTGCTTGAAGTTGCCGAGGTAGTCGAAGCCGTCGGACTGCGGCTGGATACGAAGTGCATTGAGCTGCTCATGGGAGAACAGCATGGCCACGTCATTCTTGAGCGTCGTGCCTTCCAGCAAAGGCGTGAGCTTTTGCGCCTCCTTGCTGAATTGCTCGAACTCCGCGAAGCGGCGGCCCGGCACGCCGTGATGATCGAGCAAGCCATGCCAGAACTGCTCCGCCCCGACGCGCGCCGTACGCCAGCGAAAATGCACCACGACGTCCGCGCCGCGCGAAACGCTCTGCCACGCGTGGGCGCGGATCATGCCCGGAAACGGCGTGCGCGACATCGGATGCCAGCAGCCAGGGGTACCGCTCAGTTGCTCCATGACCCAGTAGTTCTTCCGCTTCACGCCGCGCGTTAGATCGTGCGTAAGCGCGCCGTGGTAGACCCTCGACTTTGCATCGTCGGCGAGATCGGTGCTCGGATAGTAGTCGACCGACGCGAAATCCATGCTGTCGAACAGATCGTAGTAGTCGGTCGTGACGGGATAGCCCCACAGGTTGTGCGTCACGAATTTTCCGGGACTGTTCGCGCGTATCAGCTCGGCCTGGAACCGGTTGAAGTCGGTCACCGAATCCGACGAAAAGCGCTGGAAGTCGAGCAGAAACGACGGGTTCAGATAGGGAGAGCCGCCCAGCGGTGTCGTCACCTGCGTCCACGCGCTGTATTCGCCGCTCCAGACCACTGTGCCCCACTCGCGGTTCAGATTCTCCAGGCTGCCGTACTTCTTCTGCAGCCACGTACGGAAGCCACGGGTGCAATGCTCGCAGTGGCAATCGTTCGCGGCGAGCTCGTTGTCGGTCTGCCAGCCAATCAGCGCCGGATGGGAACCATAGTGCTTCGTCAACCGGCCGATGATGCGCTCTGCGTGCCGGCGCAGCGAGGGGCTGTTGTAGCAGCGGTGGCAGCGCACGCCCGGATAGACAGGCTGACGCTTGCTGTCGACGGGCAGCACATCCGCATGCTTTTCGACTAGCCAGTTCGGGGGCGTCGCGGTCGGCGTGCCGAGCACGATCTCGATGCCATGGCTCGCCAGCGTCAAAATGGCGGCGTCGAGCCAGCCGAAGTCGAATTCGCCGTCTCTCGGTTCGAGCCGAGACCACGCAAACTCGGCAAGGCGCACGATGCGAATCCCCGCTGCCTGCATCCGCTGCGCGTCCTGCTCCCACATCGCGGGGTCCCAATGTTCGGGGTAATAGTCGACTCCGACCTTCATATGGATCGTCCTGAAAGAGTTCTGATTGAGTGATCGGGGCGGCTGCACAGAGAGGTTCGTGCCGCCGCGGAAATGAAATTCGCCCTAGCCCTTGGTCGCCCCAAAGGTCAGGCCGGCGACGAAATGCTTCTGCATCGCAAAGAACATGGCGACCGAGGGCAGCGCCGCCAGCAGCGAGCCCGCTGACACGAGGTTCCATGCCGTCGTCCACTGCCCTTTCAACGCGGCGACGCCGACGGTAATCGGCGCTGCATCGTCGCCCTGCGTCAGGCACAAGGCCCAGAAGTAGTCGTTCCACACGAACGTGAAGACGAGAATGGCGAGAGCCGCCAGCGCGGGCGCGATGAGCGGCAGGATGATGCGCCAGAACAATTGCCACTCGTTCGCCCCTTCGATCCGCGCGGCCTCGATCAGCTCGAACGGCAGCTCCTTGATGAAGTTGCGCAGGAAGAGCGTGCAGAACCCCGTCTGAAACGCAAGATGAAATAGCACGAGCCCTCCGACGGTGTTGAACAGACCCAGGCTCAGCGTCAATTGTCGAACCGGGATCATGAGGACCTGAATCGGCACGAAGTTGCCGGCAACGAAGGTGCCGAGCAGCGCGGCGTTGGCCTTGAACGGATAGGTCGCGAGCGCGAACCCGGCCATCGACGCCAGCGCGATCGCCCCCGCCACCGACGGAATCGTGATGAGGCAACTGTTCACGAAGTAATGCAGCATCGGCGAGTCGACCAGCACCGTCCGGTAGTTCTCGAAGAGAGCGAACTGGCGCGGCCATCCCCAATAGTTGCCTTCCATCAGCTCGTTCGACGAACGCACGGACGTCACCATCACGGCGACGAGCGGCAGCAGCCAGACGACAAGCGCGATCGGCAGCGATGCCTTGTACAGCCCACGGCTGGCCGGCCTCCATTTCGCAACGGGCATGGGATACATGTCGATTCCTTTCCTTTAGCGATCCGCATGCAGCAGGCGCCGCAGCTGATAGACGATGAAGACCAGCATGATGAGAAAGAGCACCACTGCGATCGCGGCGGAATAGCCGAAGCGGAAGTATTTGATGGCCTGGTCGTACATGAAATATGCGAGCACCGTCGAGCTGTCGAACGGACCGCCGCCGGTCATCACCGCGATCAGATCGAAGCTGCGCAACGCCCCGATGACGGTGAGCACCACCGAGAGGAACGTGGCCGGCTTCAACTGCGGCAGCACCACGTGCCACAGCAGCGACCAGCCTCGCGCCCCTTCCATCCGTCCGGCTTCGATGATTTCCGGATTGATGCCGGTGAGGTTCGTCAGGTAGAGCAGCATGCAGAACGGGATTTGCGGCCAGAGCGCCGCCGCGATGATGCCGAAAGTCGCATAGCGCTCGTCCCCGAGCACCGGGATACCGTGACCGACGAACACCTTCAGCAAGCCAAACGACGGATCGTAGAACCAGCTGAACACGAGACCGACGACCACGCCGGACAGCACGAACGGCGAGAAGAACAGCGACTTCACGAGTCGCATGCCCCGCACGCTCTGATTCAGGTACAGCGCAAATGCGAGCCCGACAGGCGGCGCGAGCAGGAACAGCGCGAGCCAGACCACGTTGTTCCTGAGCGCGACGTAGAACGTGTCGCTGTGCAGAAGCTCCACGTAGTTCGCCAGGCCGACGAAGGTTTTCTCGCTCATGCCGTCCCAGCTGTAGAAACTCAGGACGATGCTGCTGACGATCGGATAGATGACGTAGACGCCGAACATCACGCACGCGGGCAGCAGAAAAAACCACGCTGCGCGCATGCGCCTGCGCGCAAGTGGCGCGCGGGCGCGTGAGCGGGATTCGGCGCGTCCAGTCTTGCCCGCACGGGCGGATACCGCGGGACGCGTGGACTGCGTGCTCTGCAACGGGCGCATGATGAGCCTCGACCGGTTACGACTTCTGGTAGATCCGCTGACGCTCCTGCTCGAGATGAGCGAGGATCGCATCGAGCTGGGACGGGTCGCTCACGAAGCGCTGCATCCCCTTCATGCCTTCGTCGGCCATCTCCTTGGTCATGTCGCGGTCGTAGAACTGCGCGATGCCGGTCGTGGTCTTCGACAGGATGTCGAAGCCTTTGCGCGCGATCGGATCTTCCGGCAGCGGAGACTGGTTGTTGGCCGGCAACGAGCCGAACGCGGCGGCATACTTTCCGTCCACGTCCTGCCGGGCGATGTACGCCAGAAAGCGCCGCGCGTCCGCTTTGTTCGTCGCGCGCGCCGGGATGTTGAGGCATTCCGCCGACCCGTCTTCGGCGGCAGACACCTTCGGGTCGACCACCGGGAACTGGAAGTAGCCCGTTTCCGGCTTGATCGACGGGGGCAAGCCGGCTGAGAGGAAAGTTCCCATCAGCATCATCGCGGCCTTGCCCTGGATATAGAGCGGCTGCACTGAGTCGAGGCTGTACGAGAGCGGGTTGTCGATGAAGTATTTTTCGTCGATGAGCGTCTTCCACGCCTGGTACACCTTCTTCACGCGTGCGTCCGTGTAGGGCACCTGGCCGTTCATCAGCTGCATGTGGAAGGCGTAGCCGTTCAGCCGCAGGTCGAGGTAGTCGAACCACGCCGCGAGCGTCCACGCATCGCGGCCACCCACGGCGATCGGCGCAATGCCCGCGGCTTTCAGCTTGCGGCAGGCTTCGAGAAACTCGTCCCAGGTCTTCGGCTCGCTTGCGATGCCAGCCTTCTGAAACAGGTCCTTCCGATAGAAGAGCCCCCACGAGAAATAGTCGGTCGGAACCGCATACTGCTTTCCAGCGTAGGACGAGGCCTGCTTCAGCGACGCGAACTCGGTGTTCCAGTTGTTCTTCTGCCAATCGGCGGACAGGTCTTCAAACAGGCCGCGCCTCGCGTAGTACGCCATGCGCTCGCCCTCGTGCCACTTGACGACATCGGGCGCGACGGTCGTGAGCCATGCGGGCAGCTGAACCTTGTACGCTTCCTCCTCGACGAAATTCGCTTTCACCTTCACGTCGGGATTCGCCTTCTCGAAGTCGGCGATGACGCTCTCCCACAGGGCACGTTGATTAGCGCCCTTGAACGCGACGTTGAAGTTCAAGGTGCCCGCATGAGCGCTGGTGACAAGGGCTAACGCGGCGGCAAGCGCCGGCAGTCGGCGAATCGTCTTCATGAAGTGTCTCCGGATTGTCTTTAATGAAGCGGCGGCACGGCGCGGCCGTCCGCTGTGAAGAGGTGACAGCATGGCGCCGGCACCGTGAGTCGAATCGTGTCGCCTGGCTGGCTGGCCGTGTCGCCCTGCACCTTCGCCAGCAGCATCGCGCCGGCCGGGTCGTCGAGATGCAGATAGCTCTGCTCGCCAAGCCGTTCCACGAGCGCGACCTTGCGTGCGATGACCTGCGGCGGCATCTCGGCGCTATCGGCCGCAGGCGGCTTTCCTGCCTGCAAGTGCTCGGGACGAATGCCGAGCGTGACCGGCTGCGAAGGCGTCAACGCGGCGCCGGACACCGACACGCGCAGCATCTCGCCAGAACCGTCGAGCTGTACCGCGACGCCGAGCGCATCGCTTGACACGACTTTGGCCTGCAGAAAATTCATGCGGGGCGTGCCGATGAAGCCTGCGACGAAGCGGCTGTTCGGGCGGTGATACAGGTCGAGCGGCGCGCCGATCTGCGCGATGCTGCCGAAGCGCTCGGCGTCCTTGCCCGCATGCAGCAGCACGATCTTGTCGCCCAGCGTCATGGCCTCGATCTGGTCATGGGTGACGTAGACCGTGCTGGCCTGCGCGAACTGGTTGTGCAGCCGGGCGATTTCGACGCGCGTCTGCCCGCGCAGCATGGCGTCCAGATTCGAAAGCGGCTCGTCGAACAGGAACACGCCTGGTTCGCGTACGATCGCGCGGCCAATCGCCACCCGCTGCCGCTGCCCGCCCGACAGCGCGGCCGGTTTGCGCTCGAGCAGCGCGTCGAGCTGCAGCGTTTGCGCCGCCTTGCCGACCCTGCGCCCGATTTCATCGCGCGGTGTCCTGGCGAGCTTCAAGCCGAAGCCCATGTTCTCGGCCACCGTCATGTGCGGAAACAGCGCATAGCTCTGGAACACCATCGCCACGCCGCGCTGCGACGGCGGCACGTCATTCACGACCTTGCCCGCGATCCTGACCTCGCCTTCGCTCGGATCCTCGAGCCCCGCGATCATCCTCAGCAGCGTTGACTTCCCGCAGCCGGACGGGCCGAGGAAAACGCAAAACTCGTTGGCGCCGATTTCCAGGTTGATGTCGCGCAGCACCGGCGGATGCTCGCCGTACGCCTTGGACACTTCCGACAACGTGATTGCAGCCATGTTTTCACCTTGATTTAACGTTAAATCAACCGGTGCTGAAAAATGGCCCCAGGGGCCATCGCGTCAGAAAACGTTCTGTTCTGGTTGCGGAATGTACGCCGTGCGCCTCGCCGTTGCAAGCGTAAATTTCGTCGTGGTTTGCCCGGATATCCGGCTCTGGCGTCCCCTCCGCGCTAACGCTATATTGCGTCTCAGACTAACAGCCCCTCAGCGGACGGCTCACTCGGATGGACAGGAAACGAGACGCAGCGGCGACCATCAAGGACGTTGCGGAACATGCGGGTGTTTCACCCATGACGGTATCGAACGTGTTGCGCGGCAAGGGGCGCGTGAGCGAGGAAACGCGCCGGCGCGTGCTCGAGGTTGCCGAGCGCCAGGGGTATCGCCCCAACCTGGCCGCGCGGGCGCTCGTTGAGCGGAAAGCGCCGACGCTGGCCCTGATGCTCGGCTGCATCACCAACCCGTTCTACCCGGAATACACTCTCGCGACGAATCTGGCGGCCCTTCGGCACGGACGATACCTGCTGGTCTGCAATACCGATCATGAGCAGGACGGCGGCACACGTTTTCTGGAGGAAGTCGGGGGGTCGCTCGCGGATGGCGTGCTGGTCGCCAATCATGGCGATTTGCCCGTCGAGCAGTTGCGCGAAGTCGAGGCGCGCGGCATCCCTGTCGTCATCAGCATCTGGGAGTTGCCCGACGAACCGCCCGGCATTCCATGCGTTGCATTCGATTCGAAGGCGGCCGGGCGGATCGCCACCGATCACCTGATCGAGCTCGGCCATCGACGGATCGGCGCCGTCATCGGCAGCCCCAAGATGGGCATCCATCGAGGCCGTTACCGCGGCTATCGCGACGCGCTGCGCAGCGCGCGCATCCGCGCCAGCGCCGCCGACGAACGGTTCGTCAGCGACAGCTACGAAAGCGGCTATGACGCCGCGCTCGAATTGCTGAGGGCGCACCCGGACCTGACCGCCCTCTTCGTCTCCAACGACCTCCCCGCGCTCGGGGCGCTCAATGCGGCAGCCGACCTCGGCCTGAACGTGCCGCGCGACCTGTCGGTCGTGAGCATCACCGATATCGAGCCCGCGCAACGCTCGCGGCCTTCGCTCACCACCGTCGCGATCCCCACCGAGGAGATCGCATTCAGGAGCGTGGAGTTGTTGCTCGCGTTGATGTCGGGACACCCCGGCATCGAGAGCGTAGTCGAGACGTCCAAGCCCTTTCTCGTCAAACGTGGTTCCACCGCACCCGTCAAGCGAAACTAACCAGATTCGCAATTGCGCCCTGCAGCAATATCACGCTGCCGGCGGAGCCGGTCGTGCGCCACTCCACCGAACCGGTCCGGACAAAGGAGCGCCGCACAGATCACCAGATCGTTTCCACGTAAGTCGACGCGCGCACCTTCGCATCCGACGTGACGAGCGCGCCGCCGAAGTTGCGAGCGGTGGCGACGATCAATCTCTGGTGGGACGTTAGCGTGAGCGGCAGTGTGGCCGCGCGAAGCGCGATCTCGATGTCGACCGGGACCATCCGCACACGATCCATCGACACGAAGGTCGACAGCCAGCTGCGTGTGTTCATCGACAGTCCCAGACGGCCGTCCTTGACGAACTCCGCGATTTCGAGCGCGCTGATCGCCGAAATCAGGATTTCGCCGCCGTCCAGTTCCCGATCGATCGCATGGTGCGCGGCCTGACTCAATGCCTTCTGCCTGCCGAGCCAGCACACCAGCGCAAGCGTATCGAGCGTGATCATCGCTCCTCCTGCTCTAGTGGAACCGTCTCGGGAGCGTGCTTCAGATTGAAATGCACGATCGAGGCACGCAGCAGCTCGAGTGGATTCTCGCGCTTGCTGCGGTACGGCCGGATTTCGATGGTGGGCTGCCCGCGATCCGTGACGATCACGGTTTCTCCCAGCATCTCGACCTGACGGAATAGCTCGCATGCCCTGGACTTGAAAATGGCCTTCGATACTCTCTTTTCCATTGCAGTCTCCACCCAGCTAATTTATACGGCTATTTTTTTTGCATCTGGCCGCGACGCTTGTGGTTCGCGGCCAGATGTTCGTTATCAACCTTCAAATTGCTGCCAGGAAGCTCTCTCCAACATCCGCGCTTCTAAACGCTACGCCGTCGTTCGCCCCGAACGCACGATTAAGACTGACACGGTCAAGATCGAGGGCGGGGAAGCATGCATCGAAATGTCGCCTGCGCCCTCTCAGAACGGATAGTGACGCGGCGTCGTTTGCACCGTGACCCAGCGCAGTTCAGTGAACTCGGCAATGCCTGCCTTGCCGCCGAACCGGCCGAATCCGCTATCTTTCACGCCGCCAAAAGGCATCTGCGCCTCGTCGTGAACGGTTGGGCCGTTCACGTGGCAAATGCCCGACTCGATGCGCCGGGCGACATTGATCGCGCGGGCCGTATCACGACTGAACACGGCCGACGACAGCCCGTACGGGTTGTCATTCGCGCACTCAATCGCCGCTTCCTCTCCGCGCACGCGTACGATACCCTTCACTGGGCCGAACGATTCGTCGTGGTAGATCCGCATGTCTGGCGTCACGCGATCGAGCAGCGTCGCGGGCATCAGGGTGCTGGTGGCCCTGCCGCCGCAGACGAGCGTTGCGCCCTTGGCAAGTGCATCGTCGATCAGTGCGTTACAGCGCTCGACGGTGCTCATGTCGACTACCGAACCCAGCACCACCGGTCCCTGACGCGGATCGCCCAACGGCAGCGCATTTGCGCGAGCGCCGAGACGGTCGACGAACGCATCGGCGATCCGTTCGTCGACGATGATGCGCTCAGTCGACATGCAGATTTGTCCAGAGTTTGCAAATGCCCCGAACACAGCCGCATTCACGGCTGCGTCGATGTCCGCGTCGTCGAGCACGACGAGCGGCGCCTTGCCACCCAGCTCCAGCACCACCGGTTTCAGATAACGCGCGCAGGTCTGCGCGATGATGCGGCCCACGTGGGTCGAACCGGTGAAGTTCACGCGGCGCACTTTCGGGTGGGCGATCATCGCCTCGACCACCGCTCCCGCGTCGGCTGGCGCGTTCGTCACGAAGTTGACCGTGCCGCGCGGCAGGCCTGCCTCCTGCATCGCCTCGACAATGAGTCCGTGCGTGGCCGGACAGATCTCCGAACTCTTCAGCACGACCGTATTGCCACACGCAAGCGGAAGCGCAATCGCGCGCACCGCCAGGATCACCGGCGCATTCCACGGCGCGATACCGAGCACGACGCCGGCGGCCTGGCGCACGCCCATGGCAAGGCTGCCCGGCACATCCGACGGAATCAGCTCGCCGGCGATCTGCGTCGTCATCGCTGCGGCTTCGATCAGTCCCGCCGCCGCGAGATGCACGTTGAAGCCGGCCCAGATTCCAGACGCCCCTGTCTCGGCCGCCATCGCTGCGGCAAATGCGTCGGCTTTTGCTTCGAGTGCATGCGCGGCCTTCGTGAGCAGGGCGCGCCGCTCACCCGGCCCCATGGCCGACCACACTGGGAACGCACGCGCAGCGGCATCGACGGCCGCAACGGCGTCATCAACGCTCGCCGCGGGGGCGCGCGTCACCACTTCACCATCTAACGGATTGCGGCGTTCGAAGGTCGCGCCGTTGCGCGCCTGAACCTGTTCGCCGTCGATCAGCATCGATACGGTCTTCATCGTCTGTCTCCTCTTTTTGTGAATGGGTTATGCAGTTCAGGCTACGACGGTTTCCACCAGCATCGGCCCGCTTACCATCAGCGCGCTGCGCAGCGCATCATGCAACTGCGCCGCCGCGCTCACCCGCACGCCCGGGCAGCCCATCCCCGCGGCCATCGTGACGAAATCGAGGCCAGGCAGATCGGTGCCCTGAACCGGATCGGTCGGTCCGAAACCGAAAACGGGGGCGAAGTCCTGCAATGCGGCATAGCGCGTGTTATTCAGGATGACGAAGGTGATGGGCAGATTGAGCTGGGCCTGTGCGTAGCCATCTGCCATACCCGCGACGACGGCTTCCTGCAGGCCGACCACGTAGCGGAAATCCGCGGGAAAATCGCGAAACATGGGCAATTCCGTCGACCCGGGGTTCGCGAAGATTGACGTCATGCCGACGCGGCGCGCGAAGTCGATTACCGAGTCGCGCACGGTCCAGCTGCCGGAATGGGGAGCCCGGTTGCTGCCGTCCTGCCCGCTGTTCAGTTGCGGCGCGCCGACTGTCATCGCAAATCTCCTTTTACAAAGGCTTGTATTCCAGTCTGCCGTGCACGGCAATCAACTGCTCATGCCGCCATCGACCGGCAACGTGGCTCCAGTGACGAAGCTGCTCAGCGACGATGCGAGGTACAGCACGCTATTGGCGATCTCCGCGGCGTCCGCGTGACGATGCAGTGGGATCACATTGTCGAGAAACGCGGTCGCGTCAGTGTTCAGCACGTGATCGAGCGAGCGCTCGATCGTGGTTTGAAATTCATTCGCCACCGGCCCCGGGTGAACCGAGTTGACACGTATCCTGCGCGGTGCGAGTTCTTTCGCGAGAACGCGCATCAGCCCGACCACCGCATGTTTCGAGGTCGCATAGGCGGCAACCCCTGGGTCGGCCGTCAGTCCCATGACACTCGACATCAGCACAATCGAGCCGCCGTCGTTCATCGCCGGAATTGCATGCTTGCACGTCAGGAAGCTGCCGCGGACCGCAACACGCATGACCAGGTCGAACACTTCGTCCGGATAGTCGGTGACCGGCGCGACCTGCCCGAATACGCCAGCGTTGGCGAACACTGCATCGATCTTGCCAAAACGCTGGACCGTCGCAGTGACAAAACGTTTTGTGTCGTCGGCATCCCCAACATCGGCCGCGATACCCGCGGCGTCGGGATTCGCGAGCGAAGCGAGCGCCGACTCAATCAGCGAGGGGTCCAGATCGACCAGCATCACGCGCGCGCCGTGCTCAAGAAAGAGGCGCGCGGTCGCCATACCGATACTGCCCGCGCCCCCGGTGATCAGGCAGGTCTTTCCGCTCAACAAACTCATCTGTTCTCCGTCTCCATCGAATTGAAGGAACCCTCCCGGACCCCGGACCGGGAGGGTCAATGCCGCCTACGCGTCAAGCAATCGACGAAGTCGGCTCATGGACGTCGCTCGTGCGTCGCGCCGTTTCCTTCAACAGCAGCCCAACGATAAACACCACGCCCGCCCCCCCAAGCGCCATATAGAGCGGTACCGCCAGACCGTATTGCTGCGCCAGCGCGCCACCGATTGCAGGCGCGGCCGTGGCACCGATGAACTCGGCCACCATCGTCACCATACCGATGGCTGTCGCTGCGAGCCGCGACGGAACCGTCTCGGTCGGCACGAGCACCATCATCAGCGCGACGATGCCTTGCTGTGCATTCGTCACGAAGAAAATCCCTGCGAGCAGCCAGAGGTTCGCGTAGAGCGATTCAGTGAGCATCGCCGTGACGAGCGCGGCAATCAGCACGGACATGATGATTAGTGCAGCCTTGCGACCGATCCGGTCTGAGAGGGCCGGGAAAATCATCCCGAGTAAGAACGCACCGAAGCCTGCAGCGCCCAGAAGGAAGCCCGCGGTTGTCCCACTCTGACCCGCGACCTGCGTGATATAAAGCGGCGCAAAGACGTTCACCTCAAAGAGCCAGCAGATCACGCCAACCGCCCCGAGGCAACACAGCCATATGTTGCGGTAGGTGAGGACCGACAGATAGTCGCCGAGCGTCAGATGTTCCTTTTTAGCGCCATCTTTGCGCGTGGGTTCGGGCACCAGCTTCCAGATCAACAGCCCGAGGATAATTCCCGGCACACCGGCAACGAAGAAGGCGGCACGCCAGCCTGCGTGCGCGGCGACCTGGGTCGTGAGCACGGGCGCGACGGCGAGCCCGATCAGGGACGCAGCGCTGACGACGATCCCGACATTCCGGCCCCGATGCTGCGGTTCCGCGGTTTCTTCGGTAAGCGCCATGATGACCGAGAAACACGGCCCTTCAGCAATACCGAGCAGTGCCCGAACGAGTAGCATCTGCTCGTAGGTCTGGACTACGCCGGACAGCCAGGAAAGGATCGAAAACGAGAAGATCGCGGGAAGCAGTACCTTGCGACGTCCGATGCGATCGGACAGCGCGCCGAATAGCAACGTGGAAATCGCCCAGCAGATGCCGGTCACTCCGGCCAGATTGCCGACCTTTGCACTATCGAGATCCAGGTCGTGGATCATGTACGGCGCAAGATAGAGTTGCGACATCCGGTCGAGAAATACTGTCCCCCACGTCAGGAACAGCAAAAGCAGCACGAGCTTTGAACGCCTGTCCGACAACTGCATGGTGTCTCCTCTTTTTAGTAGAAAGACCGCGTCGTGCAACGCCATGCGCCCCGGCGCAGATCCAGTGAATCCCGATGGACTTCCACTACGACCAGTTTTGTGTGGGACCTCCTCTTGAGAGTCAGGCGAGGTGAGCAATGATCTTGCGCAGCGAGCGCAAAAACTCCTCTTTGTGGGCCGGCTCGATTAGTTCGTCCAGCATTTTGTCGTGTTCGAGCGCGTGCATCCGCAGTGTCTTCAACGCTTTGGCACCTTTCGTTGTCAGCCGCAGCGAATAGCTGCGCCGATCTGTTGCAAGACGTTCGCGAAGCACGAATCCACGCCGTTCGAGATCGTTGAGCACCGGTGTCAGGGTGGACTTGTCACGCCCATTGGCCTGGCTCAGCGCGGTCTGCGAAATGCCCGGATTTTCGTGAATCAACACGAGCGTCGCGTAAAAGCCGGCCCGCAGATCGCTCGAACCGACGCGTCGCGCGAATGCCTGAAACGAGGCCTGCTGCGCGAGGCGGAGGTTGAATCCAATTGCCTGTGCAAGTTCGCCGAATGAGATGTCGGGTGGCTCGTAGCGCGGCTCGGGCTGATCTTCAAGCACCCTGGCCTTACCCGCGACATTCGATCTGCCTTTGCTCATGAGATGTTGACCTGTTGACCCCAGCCACGCGCCGGGTACGACTTATGAACGATCCTATTGAAACAAATGATTGGAGTTCCAACAGTTGGTGTTTCTACTAATTTTCGTAGCCCGCGGGCAGATCGGAAACACCAGCGCCTCAGACCACTCACGCAGCACCGGGACAGCTCATGACCAGGCCCACGTCAGTTCGCGAGAAATGGCGAGTCGACACGAGAAACGTCGGTGCGAACGAGATGGCCACGACGAACCAGGTGAGAAAGAAGCAACTGATAAGCAAGATGCCATTTACATATCAGACCTCGATAGGAACGTGCGCGTCAGCGATACAGTTTTTCGATCGCTTGCGCACCGAGGCCTATCTTTTCATAGTGTGCCTTGCACATCTCGATGTACGAATGCACGTCGAAGTAGCCATCTGCCTCGCCATTTTCGTCAAGCCAGATCAGCGGACCGGTGACGATAAAGAACACGCGCATCGGCTCGGGATGATCGAATGCCACGAGCGTGTGGCCTTCACCGGGGGTCTCGTAGACGAAGTCGCCTTTGGTGGCCGTCCAGTCATGCTCGAGATAGCCCCATCTACCCGAGATCGTGTACGCGAAAACCTCATGTGGGTGGTAATGCCTATTGACCAGGCCGGCACGCTTGGCCATTAATATGTCGCACCATTTGTTCTGGGTCGGCGATATCCAGAGCGGACGTGACGACACGGTTGCCGTGAAGGGCACATAGAGCCGTTCATCGTCGCTCGGCGCGTCGTGGATATACGCTTCAGGCAGCGCATCCGGTTTGAATGGCTTGGCGATCGGTGCGATGTTTTTCCAGAATTCAGAGTTGGCCTTGTCTACCATGGTGTCTCCTTGTTTTTGAGTCGTCAGGGTCTGACTTTAGCCGGACACAACGCGTGAGTCTTGACCGGACGGGACGGAAAGATTGACTGAACGGGACATCGGATTCGGACCGCGCACGTGTGAGGGGACACCGTGACGACATCGACCGTTTTTTCGTGCACTCAGGGATCGACGGCCAATATTCCTGTCGGACAGCGCCTGGAGTACTGGGACGCGTATAACGCCGCCGCACTGGTCGGACTGCGTTGCTCGTCGCTTTCGCCACATGGCCTGCAAGCGACGACGACCAATATCGTGCTGAAGGACCTGTGTCTGGCAGACATCATGGGCAACGATCACGTGATCGAGCGCAGCCCTGAACTCGTTCGTCAATATCCGAAGGACTCGGTGTTCGCGTGCCAGATCGTGCGCGGCTCTGCCTACTTCATCCAGAACGAACGCTGCACCCTCGTCGACGCCGGTGAGACGATTGTCTACGACACTCGCTTACCGTATCTCTTTGGTTTTCTCAGTGAGATGCGCCAGTTTCTGATCGATATTCCGGTCACGGCGTTCACTGAACGCTTTCGCATCGATCTGTCACGCGGACCGCTCAAGCTCACGCGTCACATCGGCACCGGCGCGATGCTCGGAAGGACATTGAACTCAACGCTTGACGCCTTTTTCAAGGATCCGGTCAAGGCCGACCCGGGTCTGCTCGTGGAGCATGCGGGTGCATTGCTCGAAGCCATGATCGATTGCGAGATTCATGGCGAGCGCCACTCGCGCTCGTCGATGTCGTACCTGCTCACAGCGCGTCAATATATTGCGCATCACCTGGGCGAACCCGAACTAACATCGCAGTCCGTGGCCGATGCCCTCGGAATTTCGCTGCGCCATCTGAACAGGATGTTCGCGGCAGAAGATGAATCTGTCTCTGCCTATATCTGGTCAAAACGCGCGTCGCACGCCCATACGGATCTGGTGAACCCGATGCTCGCGCGGACTAGCGTCGGTGAAATTGCGTTTCGTTGGGGTTTTTCGAGTCAGGCCCACTTCAGTCGTGTGATTCGGGATCGCTTCGGGGCCTCGCCCAACGCCTTGCGAAAAATGGCTGGAGTCCCGTGCGGCTGAGGCCATAGCGCCACGCAATGATTCAAACAGTTCATCAAGATGCCAGGTGTTCTGTGTAGGTTGAGCTCCGGACATCCACATGGAGCACCGGCCATGAACGCGACTGGGACGATCACGATGACGATGCGCGAAGTCGACCGGTTCAAGGTCATCCATGCGTGAACTCGACCGTCTGAAGGGGGGAGATGTGACTTAAGCCGGGCGTGCCGCCGAGCGGCTAGGCCTGACGGTGCATTAGGTCGAGCGGTTCGTGACGCGGTATCGTGAATCCGGCTTCCGGCAGAATGGTGGCCCATTCGCAAATGATCGAGCGTGGCCGGGTACTGCTTCGGGACATGCAAGCCTTGCGGACTGCAAAAATTCACGCACTTGCTGAATCCACCCGAAGTACTCTATGGATCAGGCACCCTCCTCATCCCGAGTCTTGGTCGATGCAAGCCAAAGAAACTGCGTCAGCGCATCCGGGCATGCCTGCGTTCCAGACGAACGGTGACCGGCATTCTTTCGGTAACGCGGCCATCGCCTTGAACTGGTCCGTCAGGCACCAGCATCTTGCCGATTTCGCCCTGATCGACCACGTGCATATGCGTACGCTGCGGGTCACCGCGCCGTTTGCGCTATCGCTGGCCGACGGTCGCACACTGGGCATTGCCGATCTGAAACTGCTTGCGCCGCTGCGCGAAGAAATGCTGACGGCAAATCCAAAGGCGTCCCGGCTGGCTGAACGGATAGCGGGCCGACGCGTGTTTGCCATCCTCGGAGACGAACCGGGTCGCCTGCGCGTGGAGTGGAGCGTGGAGCAACGCGAAGGCTCGCAGTACTTGCGCTTGCAGGTGGCGATCACCGCGCTCAGCAAGGACGAGCACGTTGCCACCGTTTCGCTGTTGGAGACGCAGGTGTCCGGTGCGCAAATCACCGGCGAGTTCAAGGGCGCCCCTGTGGTCGCGGGCAACGTCTACCTTGGTTTCGAGCTTCCGTTGTCGGAGAGCCAGGTACTCGGGGACACTGTCAGGTTCACCATTTCGAGGGCCTTGCCGCTGGAAAGGAGGAAGACTTGCGTCTTTTCGGCGGTGGCTGGTGTGGCTCGCGACGGCCAGCTACGCCGCGATTTCGCGGCCTATCTCGAACGCGAACGAGCCCATCCGTACCGCCCTTTCCTGCACTACAACTGCTGGTACGACATCGGGTACCTCACGCCGTACACGCAGCGGCAAGCGCTCGAACGCATCGACGACATCGGCCGCGAGTTGCACGACAAGCGTGGCGTACAACTCGACTCCTTCCTGTTCGACGACGGCTGGGATGACTACAGCGGCAGTTGGCATTTCGGCAAGGATTTTCCGCATGGATTCGTACCGCTGCGCGACGCCGCCGCCCGCTATGGGGCGTCGCCCGGCGTGTGGCTGTCGCCGTGGGGCGGCTATGGCTCGACGCGGCAGGAACGCGTGACGCGAGGCCACACCGCGGGATACGAGATCATCGATGGTTGCTTCGCGCTGTCCGGGCCGACATACTACCGACGCTTCCATGAGGTCGTGATGGAACTGCTCGCACAGCACGGCATCAATCAGTTCAAATTCGATGGCACCGGCAATGCCGACAAGGTGATCCCGGGCAGCCGGTTCAACAGCGACTGGGACGCGGCGATTCAGTTGATCGAGGACATCCGCGAGGCCAAGCCAGAAACCTTCATCAACCTCACCGTCGGCACCTATCCATCGCCGTTCTGGCTACGCTACGCTGATTCGATCTGGCGCGGCGGCAAGGATGACGACCTGGCCTGCGTCGGCAGCAATCGCGAACGCTGGATCACCTACCGTGACGCACAGACTTACCGCAATGTCGTAGTCAGGAGTCCGCTGTTTCCGCTCAACTCGCTAATGCTCCACGGCATCATCTACGCGCAGTTCAACGATCGGTTGAACACTGCTCAAGGCCAGGACTTCGCACATGAAGTGCATTCGTAC
The DNA here is from genome assembly GCF_021390595.1 of Paraburkholderia sp. HP33-1. NCBI lineage: Bacteria > Pseudomonadati > Pseudomonadota > Betaproteobacteria > Burkholderiales > Burkholderiaceae > Paraburkholderia > Paraburkholderia sp. HP33-1. Next base: position 1,009,714 of record NZ_JAJEJR010000003.1, read on the forward strand.
TTCGGCAGCGGCGCGCAACTGCAGGAGTTGTACATCACGCCGTCGCTGCTCGGCGACGGCGACTGGGACGTTCTCGCCGAATCTGCCAGATGGGCCCGGGCAAACGCCGAGGTGCTGCGCGACAGCCACTGGATTGGCGGTGCGCCGGATGAGCTCGATGTGTACGGCTGGGCCGCATGGTCGCCGGTCAAGGCGATCATCACGCTGCGCAATCCCGGCAGCCAGGCGAAGCGCTTCGTGCTCGATTTGCGGCGGCAACTGGAATTGCCAGCCGGCGCGTCGCGACGATTCCGGACGCGCCGCATATGGCACGGCCATGCCTCGCATATTCCGCCGGTGCTGGACGCGGACCGGCCGCAGACTATCTCACTCGCGCCGTTCGAAGTGCTCACCTTGGAACTGGTCCCGGCCGGTGGCGAAGGGTAATCGAAGTTACCGCGGACCTCCCCGTATTGGCTTACGGTACCCTCTTTACGAAAGCGTGCGCGCGAGTTCTACCGGTTTGGCTTCCAGCTGGTGCAGATCGAAAATAGTGACCTCGTTGTCACCCAGCCTCAGCCACGGAGCAGGACAATACAGGCGCGTTTGCGGACCGATATTCCAGTAGCGGCCCAGATTGTGCCCGTTGACCCAGACCACACCTTTGGTCCAGTGACGCATGTCGAGATAGGTATCGCCGGTTGTATCCAGCGACAGAGTCACCCTGAAGAATAGCCCCGCCTTACGAGGGTTCGCGCAGACGGTGTGCAAGTTCTCGATAAACGCGGTATCCATCGGCAACAGGAAGACTTCCCAGCCAGTGAGCGTGGCGCTCGAATCTCCCGCCTCCTCCAGCGTGACCGGTTCGAGAATGCCTTTCCGGTCGAGCATCGCGTGGCCATAGTTGACGCGCCCCATGCCCTCGACGAGGATATCCAATGATACGTCGCTGTCGGGCGACGACGACACAAGCGGAAGCGGCAGCGGCGCGTGATGCATGACATTCAGCGGCTGCGCGCGATGCTCCGGCATGAAAGCTCTCGACACCCCGCCTACGTATTGCTCGCCGATGAAAACGGTCGCGTAATCGTGAACATTCTTGATACCCAGCACACCACCGCGGTAGCCCTGCAGCTTCTTGCGATACAGCACGAAACCAAACGCCTGGCCATACATCTCGAACGGCTGTGGGTCGACGGTTTGTAAGGCCGGGAGCGCGGCGGGCAGGTTGTCCCAAACGGACGCGTAGAGTTCCGGCACCAGGGCATGGTGTCCTTTGCGGCTGATGGTGGGAACGGGTTCGGGTATATCGGGCAGCGGTGTCGGGAGATAGCGGGCGATGACGCCGCGGTACTTCATGTACTTCGAGGTCGCCACGCCTTGCTCGCTGATGGGTGCCGCGTAATCGTAGCTGGTAATGTCGGGTTGATATTCGCCTGAATCGGCATCCACATTTGCGCCGGCATAGAAGCCGAAGCTGGTGCCGCCGTGAATGACATAGAGGTTGAACGACAGCTTCAGTTGCATGAACGCGTCTAGCGTGCCGGAAATATCTGCGGCCATACCATTGAAAGTCTCGTCGCCCCAATGGGTGAGCCACCCTGGATACACTTCACCGGCCATCGCCGGAACGGCCGGAAATTGCTGCCGGACGGCCGCGATTTGCTCTGCATCGCCATTGCTCAATGCAATCGCGCCGCCGGTGATGTTCGTGCGATTCTGTTCAAGCTGCCTGATGCCATCTTCCGTATAGAACGGTCCCTGTACTCCTTCCTGAAGCCAGAGCTGCCGTATCTCTTCGAGGTAGGCCGGGTTGCTGGCGTACGAGCCGAATTCATTCTCGATCTGAATCATCAGGATCGGTCCACCGTGAGTCACCAACAGTGGTTCGATACGCGGGCTCAGCTCCCTGATGTAACGAGCTACCGCCGACATGTAGCGAGGATCGTGAGTGGTGTCGGTCCTGAGCTGGATGTCCGGGTCACTCAACAGGTACGGCGGGATGCCGCCCAGATCCCACTCGCCGCAAATATAGGGACCCGGCCGCAGCAACACCCACATGCCCTCCTGCTGACACAGTCGAATGAATGCTTCGATGTTGCGGTTCCCTGTGCGGAAATCGAAAATGCCTGGACTCGTTTCGTGGTAGTTCCACATGACGTAGAGGGCGATGCAGTTCATCCCCATCGCCTTGGCCATCAGGATACGATGCTGCCAGTACCCGGCGGGGATGCGGGCGGGATGCATCTCTCCGCTGCGGATCTGGAAAGGCTCGCCGTCGAGCAGGAAGTTTTCGCCGTCCTGGCTGAAAGAAAAGGTATGTGTGCCTTTGCCTGTTGAGGCTGGGATGTCGACCGGCTGAATTCCAGTCAGGCCGCTCTTCGGGTCGTTGCCGCCGTCGCGTGCCGACCCCACTGGCAGAAGCGCCGTGAATGACGAGGATTCTCTTCTGTCCATTGATTGCATCTCCCTCGAAGCTACCGGGAAGTGGCGCAGCGCAATACACGGACGACGACGGAGCACGGGCCGCTGCCACTCAGTTGCCGTAGGGCTCGCTGGGTCCGCAATAGCCGGTCGCGGGTCGACGTGCCCGGTTTCGCTGAGGCCGGCAGCAGGCGGATCGTTGCTGGCGCTGTCATATGCGATTGTCCGGAGGCTGCTTGCCACGACGAACGACGGCAGGCGTTCCAGGGCTGGGCGGCCGTGATCGTCGGCTCGCGCGGCTCGAACTGGAACTGCGCCCTATCTCCGCCGCACCCCGGGTTGCGATCGCGATACCTGTCATCGGCGTCTCAGTGTCTCTTGTCCGGATGCGACGCCCCCTGCTCTGCGAAGACTCTCGTGCAGCCTGCAATCCCGGTGTCACTAGACATTAGAACGTCGGGGCCATAGATACAATGAGCGTTTGCGGGTCCGGCATGTTGTCGGGGCGAATTCAGGCCATTCAGCAAGGAGAAAGCCCTTTGCACTCGCCTCGAAGAGCGTTGGCATTGCCTAGCCCATCAAAGCACGCGGTGGCTCAGGTCAGTACCTTCTAGAGGAGTACTACCTCCCCGACCATCACGGAGCGAGCGATAGAAAGTCCGTAACCCGGCAATGACGTCGCCCGCCATAGGGACACTGGCATCCTGCCGGCCCTGGCCCGGTGAATAGCACTAGAACTGTCGCTCAGCGTTATTCGCACAACCAGTGCGCGAACACTTAACGTGCGTAAATTTTCGAATCTTGAGGCGCCCCCTTGTTCACGTGCCGTACGTAGTCGCCGGTCAGGTTGAAGTGATTCCATCCGAGCGGTGCGACGTGTGAGACCAGACTCTCGTCGATCGCGCGCTGTTGCCGCAAGGCAGCGATCGCACGCTCCAAGAACACTGTAATCCACAGCGTGCCGGTGACGCCGCCGGACTATTCGCGCGCGGATCAACCACGTCGCGGCAACGGACCTGCCAGCTGCCCCCAAGCAGCAGGTCTGCGCGCTGCTAGCGCGGCTGGACGGTCCGGTGCGGAGCGTGCAGCATGATCCGGTCGGGCATTGAAAAATGAAGGGCGTATCCGGCCATACTTGTGCCCGGTAGGTATGGCGTATGCTGACGTTCTTTCAAGGACCGACAGGGATCCAGTCATTGTGACCGGACAAAGGGCGAGACACCTTGCATTGGTCGGCTTCATTTTTTCTAAGGAATCCATGTCATGCCATTCTCCCGCCGGCGTTTCATGATACTTGCCGCATCCGTCGCATCGACGACGGTTCTATCGACTGAGTCGCGTGCCGATGCCCCGGTGCTTGCCGAGAACGATCCGACTGCACAGACACTTGGCTACAAGACGGACGCTGCGAAAGTGGACAAGACAAAGTTCCCCCGCTATCAGACTGGGCAAACTTGCGCAAATTGCCAGCTTTATCAGGGCAAACCCGGCTCTGCGATGGGGCCTTGCCCAATCTACGGCGGCAAGCTGGTCGATGCGAAGGGATGGTGCAACTCTTACGCGAAAAAGGCCTGAACCTGGCGCGCTGATACTCGCCGCATGTAGTCGAATGAATCCGGGCCAGTCTGGAGACAGCCGTCAATTCGACATCGGTATGTAAGGCAGCTTTGGGTTCAGTGACGCGGGCAGCCCGAACGCTTGCCAGATCGGGATGATCTTCAGTTGACCCGCCGCCGCGCGCACCGTGATACTCGTCGCGATCGCGTCGGCCCGATGGTCGTCCTGGTATGCCATTGCCGCGATTACCTGATCTACAGTCGCACGTCCCTTGGTCTCGGTGGCGAGCCCAGTGCCCCGCCCACGCAGCCCAAGGACCTCAGGGAACCATGATGCGCTACCGCACGCCAGTGGCACGGTCGGCGGAGAGCATCGCGTGGAGGTCGCGCACCCGCCCTGGATTCCCGCAATGCTGCAATCCGGACGGCCTCCGTCGAATCGCCCTCCACGGTCTCTCAATGACTCGTATCGCAGACCCGCAACGACCATTCCCTGCGTCGCCCTCTGGTTCCTGCTGATCGGCGGCTTCGCTCGAAGCGCGGCGTGAAGTTTGCTGCATGACAGATATCGGCGACCGGAGGAATCATGACCCGAACCGACAGGGACCAACGCATCGAGGAACTCGAACTCACGGCGGTCGATCTCTTGAAATCCGCCAAGACGCCGACCGCCAATGTGTACGACAGCTCGCAGCGGGACGATTGCTCGGACGAACTCGCACCTGGCGACGATCTGCTCGACTTGCCCGACGGACCCGGCATGGTCTCGCATTGAGCGTTGCCACGAACCCGGCAGGCGCCCCGAAATCCTCGCACGAGCAACTGACATTCATGGCTTCATTCCGGTCAGTCGTAACAACTGGCGTTCCTCACACGGTCGGCATTCGCGCACAGAGCGCCCTCATTCGTCTTCTTCGTCCGATGACGATCCAACGCGCTTGCGCATCTCCGCAGTGATGCGCTGCCGGCACTTCGGATAGCCGGCCCACGGGTCGCGCTTGAGCGTGTCGAGCCGTTCGCGCAGGTTGCCGACCGTCCATTGATCGCCCCTCGTTGTATGTTCGACTTCTTCCCACGCGAGCGGCACCGACACGCCCAGACCCGCTCGCGCACGCGCGGAAAATGCCGCGATCGTGCTCGAACCGCGGTTGTTGCGCAAATAGTCGACGAATATCTTCTTCCTGCGATTCTGCTCGCCCATCTTCGCGCTGAACCGGTTGGGCAACGTCCGCGCCATGTGCTGCGCGACCGACCGCGCGAATGTCTTGATGTCGTCCCAGCCCAACGCCTTTGCAAGCGGCACCACCACATGCAGCCCCTTGCCTCCACTCGTCTTGCACCACGACTCGAGACCCAGCTCCGCAAGCAGATCTCGCGTAAGCTGCGCGGCCTCGATCATCGCGTCCCATCCAAGAACGGGGTCCGGGTCGAGGTCGAACACCATCCGGTCGGGTTTCTCCAGCGCCGACACCACGCCGTTCCACGTATGAAATTCGATCGCATCCATCTGCGCCGCGCCGACTAGCGCCTCGGTGTTGTCGATCGTCAACAGTGGCGCGTGCCCCGGGTCGAGCCCTTCGTGCTGGGTGACGTGCGGCAACGCGAGCCTGGTGCCGTGCTTCTGAAAGAAGTACTCGCCGCCGATTCCGTCCGGCACGCGCGCCAGCGCAACGGGCCGGTTTGCCAGATGCGGCAGCATCTGCGGCGCGATCCACGCGTAGTAGCGAACGAGCTCGAGTTTGGTCGTTCCGGTACGCTTGTCCATGACGCGGTCCGGATGCGAGATCCTTACGCCTGCAACCGTCACTTCACCGGACATTTTTTCCTTGCGTTTGACCGGCTTCGTACTGTCCGTCACGGGGGCCTCCTTTACGATTTCACGCGCGGGCTTGTCGTGGCGCAGGCCGATAAAGGACGCCTGACGTACGATGCCATCGCTGGTCCATTGCGCGAAGTTGCATTCGGCGACCAGTTCAGGTTTCACCCAGTGCACCGGCGTACGGCTGCGCTCGCGCGGCACATCCGCGAACGGCATCTGCCCGACTTCGCGTGCCGCCAGTTCCTGCTTGACGGTTCGCAACGTGGCCGCGTCGAAACCGGTGCCGACGCGCCCCACGTATTGCAGCCGGCGATTCGCGTCATGCACGCCGAGCAGCAGCGCGCCGAATTCGCTTCGGCTTCCGGCCGGCTCGCTATAGCCGCCGATCACGAACTCCTGACGTCTGCGGCAGCGCAGCTTGATCCACGCCGGGCTTCGTCTCGACACGTAGTGGCTGTCGCGCCGCTTGCCGACGATACCCTCAAGTCCCGTTTCGCATGCGCTTTGCAGCAAGTCGTGAGCCGCGATCGCGAAGTCTCCGGAAAAGCGCAGCATGTCGCTGCGCGTGCCCTCGAGCACCGCGCCTAGCAGCGCCCGGCGCTGCACGAGCGGCACCTTGCGCAGGTCATAGCCGTTCAGCCACGGCAGGTCGAACAGGAACAGCACGATGTCCTGAGGACGGTTCGCATCGAATGCGTTCTGCAGCGCCTGAAAATCCGGCACGCCGTGCTCGTCGAGCACCGCTGCTTCGCCGTCGATCCACGCCGAGTCGATGTCGATCTGCGCGAGTGCTTCGCATTGCCTGGCAAATTTCGCGCTCCAGTCGAGTCCCGCCCGCGTAAAAATGCGTACCGGCTGTTTCGCCGCGTGCCGGTCGATTCGCGCGAGCACCCGGTAACCGTCGAACTTGATTTCATACGACCAGTCGTCGCCTTGCGGCACCGTGTCGACGAGCGTCGCGAGTTGCGGTTTGAGCGTAACCGGCAGTGCGGCCTTCACGGCACCTTCGACCGACGGCGATGCCGCTAGCTCGCGCAGCGACGACACGTTGCGCGTGGCGACGGTGTCGGGGCGGCTGGATTTCCCGTTATCCGAACGAGCCGCCGACGATGTCGAGCGACTCTTGTGCTTCGCCGCGCGCTGCATTGCTTGCCTCCCAGTCCTGCGGGCGCCTTTATTTTCTGCATGCGAGAGCACACTACCCGGCCGCTCGGCCAGTACGTCGAACTCGTCCTCGCTGCGGGCCGCGTCGTCTCGCTCCTTGATCAGCAGCCACTGCTCCTTCTCGCCGCTGCCGCGCATATGGCTCCTCACGAGCATCCAGCCACCATGCAGCTTTTCGCCGTCGAGGCGGAACTTCAGTTTGCCGGCTGCGTAGGCGTCGTGCGCTGCGCGTTCGCCGTCCGCCGGTTCCCACGTGCCACGGTCCCACACGAGCACCGTGCCCGCGCCGTAGTTGCCCTCGGGAATCTCGCCTTCGAACGATCCGTACTCCAGCGGATGATCCTCGACGTGAACCGCGAGACGCTTCACCGATGGATCGAGGCTCGGCCCTTTCGGGATCGCCCACGACTTCAGTGCGCCGTCCAATTCAAGACGGAAGTCGTAATGGAGCCGCCGTGCGTCGTGTTCCTGAATCACGAACGAGAGCGCATGACGATTCGATTTGCCGTTACCTCCCGCGCGCACGGTGATGCGCCTGCCACGCGCTGTGCCGGCGGGTTCTGGCGTTTCGTCGAAGCGGCGTTTGCGCCGGTACGTTTCCAGTTTTTGCGTCATGATCGAAAGCCATGGTTGCGTTCATGCATGTCATCACTGCGCACGGCGGCTACGTGCCGACGTCGTGTGGTGGCTGGATCGGCGCACACTGTGTGTCGCGCCGCGCTTGCCTCGCGCGGACGACAGTTCGCCGGCTCCGGTTTCATCCCTGGCAGTCCCGCCGCCCTTTACATTGCGCCGGCCCAGACTGCGCTTGAGCAGTTCCGACAGATCCACGATTTCCGCCGTCTGCCGCGTACGGGACGCCGCCTTCGCTTCAGTGGCGCCGACCTCCTTTGTCTTGCCTGCCCTGATCTTCCTGTCCACGAGCGCAAGAATCTTGTCGTGGAACGTATCGTGATAGTCGTCAGGGTTCCACGCCGTCGTCATGTCGTCGATCAGCTTCTTCGCCATGCTGAGTTCGCGCGCCGTCACGCCAGTCTTCGTTGCACGCTCGTCCGGCGGGTGCATGCCGTCGAGCGGACGGACCTCGTCGGACCAGCGCAGCGTATCGAGCGCCAGCATGCGTCCCGCCGGAATCAACGCCGCCAGATGCTGCTTGCTGTGCAACACGACGCTCGCAATGCCGATCCTGCCGGTACTGGAAAGCGCATCGCGCAACAGCGTGTAGGTTTTCTCGCCACGGCGCTCCGGTACCAGGTAATAAGGTGTATCGAGATAGAGAAAAGAAATCTCGGAAGCGTCGACGAAGGCAAGGATGTCAACGCTCTGCGTCGATTCCGGATTTGCAGCCCGGATCTCGTCGTCTTCAAGCACGACGTACTTGCCCTTCTCGTACTCGAAGCCGCGCACGATGTTTTCGGGTGCGACTTCCTTGCCGGTACGCTTGTTGATCTGCCGGTAGCCAATCGGATCAATCGAGTGTCTGTCGAGCAGGTTGAAGCTCGTGTGCCGCGTCGTCGTCGCCGGATAGATCTGCACCGGCACATAGACGAGACCGAAGCTGATACCTCCCTTCCAGATTGCGCGCGTCATGATGCCTCCTGCCGCGTCCGTCGGGCATCCTCATCGGCGACGACGAACGACTGTCTGGTTCGGCCTGTCGCTGCGTCGCGCAGCGGCTTTCTGTCGGATAAGCAAACCGGGTGCCCGCGCCTGCCGCTCCTTCGGCTTTTGGCGGACCTGCCGTGACGCACGTGCCGGCGAGTTCTGGCATGTGGATTGCGCGTATCCGGTATTCCCGCAACGCCACCCTGGTTCAGATGAGGGCACCATGTCACGCTCACCGTCCGCCCATCCTTCGACACGCCGCCGCGCTGGCCGCCCGCCACGTCAACGCCATACGCGCGCAGGCGACGCCCAACCCGGCCGGAAGAGCGCGAGCCAGTCGTCCAATCGCTGGTCGCATCAGGTGATGGAAACCAGCGACGCGATGGATATCGAGGCGGGAATCTTCAAGTCAGGCAGCGCGGAAGAAATCGCGCAATCGTTGAAGCGTTCTTCTACACGAAGCAGGCGGCGCAAGGGCACGCCGTTTGAATCGGCAATGTCGATGTTGAACTTCTACGTGAACCGGGCCGGCAGAAATCTGCCCCAGGCACGGCGCGACGTGCTGCAACAGGCGAAGCGCAGGCTGCGCGAAGCGTTCGGACGTGGCTCGCGATGAATCTGCCGAGTGGCCGCGCGAGCGGTGCGAAAACCGTGCGCGGCAGCAGGGGCGAAGGCCCGGCCCCCGAAGTGATGACGGCCGCTTCTGCTTGCCATTGGCGGTGAAGCCCGGGAATGTCGATTGCGTGCTTTTGCGCAGTGCGAACTGTGGGAGACAGGCATGGATTCGCGTTTGCACCCGCGCGTCACGCTGGATCGCCAGGCGTCGCTGACTTCGGCGACCGCCCTGCTTGGCGTGCTATATGCCGGCAGCCCGCTGGTCACCCCGCTCTATCCCCTCTATCAGCGCGCATTCGCGCTGTCCGAGCTGACGGTGACGCTCATCTACGCTGCCTACGTCATCGGCAATCTCGGCGCGATATTCCTGTTCGGCCGTGTGTCAGACAAGGCAGGCCGTCGACCGGTCAGCCTGCTGATGCTTGCGATTGCGATGGTCAGCAGCCTACTGTTCCTGTTCGCCACGGGTCCCGCGTGGCTCTTCATTGCGCGGGCGGCGAGCGGCCTCGCGATTGGCGTCGGCGCGGCGACGGCAACGGCATGGATCACCGAGCTGCATCCGGCCACCGACGCAGCGCCCGCGAGCCGCCTCGCCGCAGCAATCAATCTTGCCGGTCTTGCAGCGGGCGCGTTGCTCGCAGGTCTGCTCGCGCAGTTTGCGCCCTCGCCGCTACGCACCGTTTTTGTCGTCTATCTGGCGATTCTCGCCGCCATGGCCGCACTGACCGCACTGTCGAGGGAAACGGTGCAACAGCGCGTGCGCAGAATCGGGAAACTGTCGATCGACTTTCGTATCGGTGTGCCGGCCCAACTGCGCGTGCCGTTCATTACTCCCGCTGTCACGGCCTTCGCCACCTTTTCGCTACTCGGATTCTACGCGGCGCTACTACCCAACCTGCTCGAGAACAGCATGCACGCGCACAGCGCCGCATTGAGCGGCGCTGTGGTGGCGGAGCTGTTCGCCACGAGCGCAATCACCGTGGTCGCAACGTCGGCGCTTGCCGCGCGCACTGCAATGAGGGCAGGTCTGTGGCTGCTCCCGCCAAGCCTTGCTCTGCTGCTATGGGCCCAGGCAGCAGGATCGCTCGCACTGTTGATCGCGGCGACAGGACTCTGCGGCGTCGCCTGTGCGCTCGGCTTTCGCGGCAGTCTTCAGGAAGCGAACAGGATGGCGCCCGCAGAGCGGCGAGCCGAGCTACTCTCCGCCTATCTGCTGTGCTGCTATACCGGCAATTCGCTGCCGGTGGTGGGCATCGCGTTGCTGTCGCGCTCCGCCGGACACTTCTGGGCCAATGCGACATTCTCGGCAATATCCGTTGTGCTTGCGGCGATCGCACTGGCGGTGGATCGTCACCAGGCTCGGCTGCCGCAGTGACCGCACCTTCCGGCACCGTGCCTCGTCGGGACCGCGATCGTCAGCGCTCGATATCGGCACCGGTGCGCTCGAAGGTGATCGTACTGGCTGGTGAGCGATGACGAAAATGCCCTAGCCGCAGCTAGTCCCGGTTTGCATCGAAGAAGCGACGGACTTCCCGTCGCGCTTCTTCGCGAGTCTTGCCGTAGCGCTCCTGGATTATCCCGGTAAGGCGCTCGACACGCCCTTCGGCCCGGGTAAGCTCGTCGTCTGTCAGCTCGCCCCACGCGGCCTTTGCCTTGCCGATCAGTTGTTTCCACTTGCCAGCTGCGATGTCGTCGTTCACGTTACTCTCCTTTGAGATATTGAATCCTGGCGGAAGCCTCGGGAAGGCACCCCGTTAGAATACTGGTCCGCATTATCAGGTCCCGCAATGAATGCTCTGCATGACGAATTGAATCTACTCCAGCCGTCGGATGCACCCAGCTTGGGATGACTCTTTCGTTCAATGTCCGGATTTATGCTGAGGCTTGCCTTTCTGCTTCGTTGAGGCGAATTCCTCGAGTTGTGCCTCGCTCATCGACTCGTACATCGATTTCGAAGCGCCTTTCAGCGAGCCGGGGGGTCTTTCGCCGCGCTTTGCGGAAAGAGCGGCGCCGGCGGCCATTTGCTGTGCCTTGGATCTTGCTAGCATTTCGACCTCCGTCTGTTCATACCTGTGGTGCCCGCCTGCTGCCGCGGCGGCACCGGCGGCCCACGCCTCGTGGCTCGCAAGCCCTGTACCTGTCGGCGGGCGTTTTGCGTCCCGCTGCCGCCCGCTCGAGGTTCCGGCGAGATTGAACGTACTGCGTGCGCGCAAGGTGGTGAGGCATAGGCCTTGCGCGCCTGCTGGTACGGGTTGTCAAAAGTTCACTGGAACGTAATCCTGACTTCAGGAGTATCCGACCATGAAAACTTCAATGAAGAGACTGGTTATTTCGGCGCTGATGATGGCAATTGCCGGCGGCGCGTCTGCACAGGCAGGCGGTGGCAATGGCGGCGGCATGGGCGCAGGCGGTGGCAATAGCGCAGGCAACGGCGTAGGCGCCGGCGGCGGAACCATGGCTCGGCCTGGCACGGCTCCAGCAGGGAATCAGGGCGGCTACGGCAGTCCCGGAGACACCGCGACCGGCGGCGGTCAAGGCACCGGCACCGGTGCTTCGCCCAACACGATGACGCCGGGCGGCTCGAATTCCACCTATCCGAACCGCGCGAACAGCAACGGCATGAACGGGCCGTCCCAGCAGCCGGATACTCTACAAAAGGGCCAGTGAGGGCGAGTGCAGAGGCAACGAGACAATGCAGCGCACACGGGATGCGCAACCAGTCAGCGGTGCAATCAGTTTCGACGCACGAACGTCCGCACCGACCTTGTGACGCTCGGCGTGGACGTTCTTGCGTGGGAACCTCAAAGACGCTCATGGGGCCAGCGCGCAGCGCCGGTTGACGACCGTTTACGACGATGGAAGATTTACGGTTGAAATTCGTCGATCTCGCAAGTTGTTTGAGTAACAGACCCGGTGCCGAGGGCCGGATTTTGACCTCAAAATTCGGCCAAACCGGAAGTTATTTGGTTGATTTTCCGGAAGCCAATCGAGTTCCTCTACTACTTTGTCTAGTAAACCGTAAAAGTTCGATATGGCAATAATTAAACCAATTAACTGCCATATGGAAATTTTACGGTTTCCTGGACAGCAAGCCCCGCTGCGGCGCGCTTTAAAGATCGTGGCCGGTAATCTCAATGCGCTCTCCGCCAGGTGGAGGCATTTTGCGTTCCGCGACTCCCGCGAGCTTTCGCTTTCCCAACTGGAACGCGAGCAGCAACTGTTTCTGGCTGTCGTCTGCCGCTCCGAGGTACTGGCAAATAACATCCGGTCTGATTTCGAAGGCGCAATACCCCCACCCGAAGCCGTACGCAGAGAACCACAGCGTTGACTGGCCGGCGACGATCGGGGTTGTCAGATTGATGTACGACGAATCCATGGCGTTCGCTCTCCAGACTAGTGGTGGATGAAACCGATTGTCCCACGACACGCCTTCATGGCCGGGTACTCGGCGACATCATGCCGCAACTGATGACCCAGCGACGTCCGGCTTGTTGGCGAGAGTCGGCCCGGCCGGGCGACTACAGCTTCTGGCCGCATTTCAGCCACCTGAAGCGCGGCTTTGAACGCTGCAACGAACGAACATTCCCTGCCTAAGCCGACATCTCGTATCGCCCAAAAATACAACTTGACATCAGAGTACGCACGACTATATTTCTGCTCAATACGCACGACTGTATTACCGTCATGAGCAGACGATCAATTCGTGAAGACATTCTGAATGCAGGCCTCAAGGTCATGCTCCAGACGGGATACGAGGGAGCGAGCGTGCGCGACATCTGCGCAGCGGCGGCCGCTCCACACGGTTCCTTCACCAATCACTTCCGCTCCAAGGAGGCGTTTGCAGAGGAGGTACTCAACCGCTACTTCGCGCATACAAAAGAGCTAGTCAATCAAGCGTTGTGCGACCAAGCCCTGACTCCGCGGCAGCGGCTGCGCCAGTATCTCGACATCATCAGCGCAGTATTGGCAGACGACAATTGGAATCGCGGTTGTCTGATCGGCGACTTCAGCCTTGAGACCGTTTCGCAGAGCGAACTTTTGCGCGAAAGGCTGGAGGCAATATTCCAGGAATGGCGCGGTCCGTTCTCGTCGTGCATCGCCGAGGCTCAAGGCGCCGGTGAAATTGATTCAGCGTTTGATCCGGTTGATCTCGCCGAATTTCTGCTTGCCTCATGGGAAGGCGCAATTCTTCGTATGAAGGTCGAACGTGGACCTGCCGCACTCGAGCGCTTCAAGAACATCGTATTTGCGACCATATTCAAGGAACAGAAATGACTCCGCTTTTTGATGTTGAATTGCCCCATGTGAATGTTCTCGATTCCACCATGGCCTATCGGGAAGCGGGAAACCCGGAAGCAGCGGTCGCGCTTTTTCTGCATGGAGACCCGACCTCGTCGTACATATGGCGGAAGATCATCCCGCGGGTTGCTCCCGTCGCACACTGCATCGCACCGGATCTCATCGGATTCGGCCAATCGGGAAAGCCAGGCATCGAGTATCGATTTGCGGATCATGTCCGATACCTGGACGCGTTTCTCGCCAAAGCGGGAGTCTCATCAGCATTCGTCATCGCGCAGGACTGGGGGACAGCCTTGGCCTTTCACCTGGCGGCTCGGCGTCCGGAGTTCATGCGCGGGCTTGCCTTCATGGAGTTCATTTGGCCAATGCCGACATGGGATTATTTTCACGCGAATGCACGGGAAACTTTCCAGAAGTTCAGGACACCAGTGGTGGGCGAGCAGATGATTCTGGAAGACAACGCTTTTGTGGAACAGGTTCTTCCCGGAGGAACGGTACGCAAACTCACGGAAGAAGAGATGTCTGTTTATCGCGCACCATTTCCTACCGCCGATTCACGGCGACCCATCTGGCGTTTCCCGAACGAGCTACCAATTGAGGGGCAACCAGCAGATGTGTACTCAACCCTGGAAAGCGCACACCGTGCGCTAGCGCAGTCTTCTTACCCGAAGCTGCTTTTCACCGCGACGCCTGGCGCCTTGGTAGCGCCCTCGGTCGCCAAACGTTTTGCAAGTAACATTAAGGAGTGCCACGTTGTAGATCTTGGAGCGGGAATTCACTACTTGCAGGAAGATCATCCAGATTTAATCGGAGCCAAACTAAGCGAGTGGCTAATTGGACTGGGAGCAGATTCTTCCAGCCCGAAACAAAGGCTAGCGCTTTAAGGACATCACCGATGTCTCGGGCGAAAGCCGACATGCCGGCATGTTGACAGAGCCCTAAAGACGGCAGCCGCACGCTGCAGCGCGCTTCGGCACACGAGAGCCCAGCCGCAGCGCTTCGTGAACATGTGAAAGGAATCGGTTGGTAGCGGTAGCCATGATTCGTGGCGCACGTATCGTGACTGGACACTCCGTGCGGATCGGCGAGTTACGATCCGCACACATTCTCCCCCTTGCGTCCCCGTATGAGAGAAAGGGCAGCTTCATCCTCGGTCGTGAGCAGGTTTGCGCCCACGAGTTTCTCCTTGCAAACGGCTTCAGCGAGGCTCCGACCTCGATTCTCCACGAGCCATCGGATAGGCCACACCCGCACGGTGTGATCCGCGGACGCGGTCACCACCCGTTCACCGTCCGAGCTGAAGACGGCGGACCAAACCGGCCCGTCATGGCCGATGAACTGCGCGATCTGTTTGCCCGTGGGCGCGTCCCACACCCACGCGGTTTTGTCATCGGACGCGGTCACCACCCGTCGGCCGTCCGGGCTGAAGGCGGCGGAATTTACTGGCCCCTGATGCCCGCTGAGCTGCGTGATCTGTTTGCCCGTGGCCGCGTCCCACAGCCGCGCAGTCCCATCCGCGGACGCGGTCACCACCAGTTGGCTGTCCGGGCTGAACGCGGCGGACCTAACCGGCCCCTGATGCCCGGTGAGCTGCGCGATCTGTTTACCCGTGGACACATCCCACACGCGCGCGACCCTATCACCGGACCAAGTCACCATCCAATGACGGTCCGGGCTGAAGGCGGTGGTAACAACCGAAACCTGACGCTCGCTGAGCGGCAAGATCTGGTTGCCCATCGCCGCGTCCCACGCGCGCGCGGTCCGATCCACCGACACGGTCACCACCCGTCGGCCGTCCGGACTGAAGCTGGCAGAGTTCACCGGCCCCTGATGTCCGGCGAGCTGCGTGATCACCTGGCCCGTCGCCACATCCCACACCCGCGCAGTTTTATCATCGGACGCAGTCACCACCCGCCGGCCGTCGAGGGTGAAGGCGGCGGAGCTCACCGGTCCCTGATGCCCAGTGAGCTGCGCTATCACCTGGCCGGTGGCCGCATCCCACACCCGCGCGGTACCGTCTGCGGACGCGGTCACCGCCCGCCGGCCGTCCGGGCTGAAGGTGGCGGAGTAAACCAGATCCTGATGCCCGCTGAACTGCACAATCTTTTTGCCCGTAACCGCGTCCCACACGCGCGCGGTTTTGTCCGCGGACGCGGTCACCACCCGCTTACCATCTGGACTGAAGACGGCGGAACTCACCGGCCCGCGATGCCCGGTGAGCTGCGCGATCACCTGGCCGGTCGACGCATCCCACACCCGCGCGGTCCTGTCCGCGGACGCGGTCACCACCCGCCGGCCGTCCGGGCTGAAGGCGGCGGAGAAAACCGGTCGCTGATGCCCGGTGAGCCGCGCGATCACCTGACCGGTCGACGCATCCCACACCCGCGCGGTCCTGTCCGCGGACGCGGTCACCACCCGCTGGCCGTTCGGGCTGAAGGCAGCGGAATAAACCAGATCCTGATGCCCGCCGAGCAGCGCGATCTGCTTGCCCGTCGCCGCGACCCACACCCGCGCGGTTCTATCCCGCGACGCGGTCACCACACGCTGACCTCCCGGGCTGAAGGTCGCGGAATAAACCCACGCCTGATGCCCGCTGAGCAGCGCGATCTGTTTGCCTGTAGCCGCGTCCCACACCCGCGCGGTTCCGTCCCAGGATGCGGTCACCACCCGCTTGCCGTCAGGGCTGAAGACGGCGGAATCAACCGCATCCTGATGCCCGCTGAGCAGCGCAGTTTGCATTGATGCCTGCGCGCCGCGCATCAGTTCCAGCTCTGCCTCTACCGATCCCGGTGAAAGCCACCCCTTCCCCATCGCCAGCATGGCGAAACGCATCCCGCGATCATAATTTCCCGCGTCATTCGCGGCCGTCGCGGCCGACGCCAATACAAGGGAAGTCTGACGTGCGACCGTCCGAGTCCGGTGAATGATCCACCCACCCGTCACAATCACAATGAGCGCGATTACACCCAACAATACCTGGATGCGTCGCTGCGCGCGCCCTGTTGGTAACGTGCTCATATTTCTCAATGTGGCTGACGCCCCATTTCACATCGCCGGATGCCGCGGCGTGACCACCTGCGCTCGCCGACAATCGTCCAGCGACGCGGGCGGCCTCAAACGTTAAGGACGGAATCCTTACTATAATCAAGAGGCACAGGAACGCGCCGCCTGACAGGTAGCTGCCGGCTTTAGTGTGACTGCCGTACCTGAGCGCGGAGCATTTTTGCATGGAGGTACCCCATGGCTACCTATGTCATCCTCAGCCGCCTCGCTCCTGACGCGTTCAAGGATCCCAAGGAACTCAAACAGATTGCCGCCACCGTGGCGGAGAAGATCAAAGCCGAGTGCCCTGCCGTTACCTGGACACAAAGCTATCTGACACTCGGGCGATTCGACGTCGTGGACATTGTCGAGACGAACGATCTGAAACAGCTTGAGCTCGCGGCGCTGATCATCCGGGGTTATGGGCATGCCGCCACCGAGACGATGCATGCGACAGTGTGGAACGATTTCATCGGCGCGCTGTAGCAGTGCTGCTCGTCTGAAGGCGTACCGGACCCGGCTCGTTTCAGGGGACTTTTCGTGACAAGGCGCCTCCGCGACCGACGGTGTTTGTGTCGACGCGCCCGCCTGTGAAACGCCGTGCCAGATGCGGCCCTAACACGTCACATGCAGGATGGCGTTCGATTCTGTCGCGGCAAGGCGGTCTGGTATGCGGAAGCCACAAAGGCGGAGGCGGAAGGAAGGGATCAATGCACCTAGGTGCAATTTACTGCCGGATAAGACAGCTATGGCCGGAACGACCCGTTTCCTCAGGAGACGCTGCGCCAGTGTCCATCTGCCCCCAGGTTCGACCTGGGACATCTATCAAACCGTAAGCCAGTTGGTGACCACGTGGCCGGGAATACGCGAGCAATTGTCATCTGGCGCGTACCGGCCCAGTCCGGCGTGACGGATGACGCTACCGAAGCCGGAAAGTGGAGAAGTTCGGACTGCCCGCCCCGTGGAGCCACACATTGACGCGGCAAGGTAGTACCAGCGACTCAGAAGACCTTATATGAACTCAGACCACGGAATGCTCGAGACCAGGTTCGTGCGGGTGCGCGGCCAGGTGCAGGGCATCGGATACCGCGAAGCGTGTGTGCGCCGCGCCAAGGCCCTGGCTGTCACGGGCTGGGTGCGCAACCGCATGGACGGCTCCGTCGAGGTCATGCTTCAGGGCGCCCCAGGGCAACTTGCCGACATGTGCGCGTGGCTCAGTGAAGGAATACCCGCGGCACTCGTCGAAGAGCTTGAGGTGACAGAAGTGCCACCGCCGTTTGCCCGCTTTGATGAATTCGACCGCCTGCCAACCTTGTAAAGGTTGTGGTGCAATGCCGATGCGTCGGTCTCTTACCCTCGAGCTTTTGACGACCGCGAGCCAATGAGCAAGCTGAATGATCTCGAATGGTCGTTCAACGGGCGTCATTTCGAGCGCGAAGTCATCGTCCTTTGCGTGCGGTGGTATCTGCGCTACAGGCTCAGCTTGCGCGATCTTGTCGAGGCGATGGCTGAGCGCGGCCTATCCCTCGCCCACAGTCCGATCCTGCGTTGGGTGAAGCGCTACACGCCGGGGTTTGTCAAGCGCTGGAACCAGTTGAATTCGCCAAGAGCTGGCGGATGGACGAGACGTACATTCGCATCAAGGGCGATTGGCGATATCTTTACCGGTCCCTCGACAAGGCCGGCAACACCATCGACTTTCTGCTGCGCGCCCATCGGGACAAGACTGCGGCCCAGCGTTACTTGAGACACGGTATGGGAGGAGTGCCGCAAGCGCGTCGATTCGCGCTTGCGGGAACGCGTGCCGTTGACGCGCGAGGGAGAATGCCAACGAATCCGACCGATGGGGTTTCGGTGACCTCCCTCGCGCAATCAGCCGCTTAGCTGCAAGTGAAGCTGCTTGCTGAATTGACGTCCCCGCTGGTATAGCGGGCCACCTTCGGATACGGGCACAGCGGACGGGTCCGTCCCGCGCCCCAGTCTGACGGGACCTCGCTATTCGGAATCGCGTTTGTCGCGTCGCGAGCCGTTGCGATCACGCGATCCGGTGCTTGCCCTTGCTCGACCCAGGCGACCATGGGCGTGAGCATGTCAAACTGGTCGGCCGCCGGGCCGCCACTACAATGGTTCATACCCGCCACCGTGTAAAGGCGTGCGAAGTTCGTCGCATCGTTACCGTTTGCCGTCGTGAGACGCTGATACCAATCTGTCGTATCGTTGGACGAGAACACCGGGTCGCTCGTGCCGTGATAGACGATCAGCTTCGCGCCGCGGTTCTTCAGGCCGCTCAGGTCCGTTTCATTCGGCGGTGTCATGAATGACCACGACGACTCCGAATAGACACCACTCGTCGCGAAGATCTTCGGCGCATCGTTGTCCATGCTGAAGTTCAACGCGTAGGACGCAATCGTGCCGAGGATCGACGCGCTTTGCGGCGGCGACGTAAACACGAAGGCTGCTGCGGCAGGATCGAGGCTGATCGAGTTGCTCTGTTTCCAGCCGGACCAGCCGGACCCGTTGATCCCCACGTCATATGGGAAGCTCGCATAGAGTGCGGTACCGGCGCTGTTCTGCGCGCCTGAGAAGATGTTGCCGACCGCCTGCTTCTGCGCGGTAGTCAGACAGGTACCGTCGCGCACATTGCTCGCGCAGGTCGGGACATCCGTCGCGAGATTGAAGTTGGCCTGGCAAGCCTTGATATCGTGAACCATGCCGTCGGCGACACCGTCCAGCGCGTCGCACTTGGCGATGATCTTCGACGCGATGAGCTGCCGCTCGGTACTCGTCAAGCTCGTCGTGATATCGGCTACGCCGGCTGCCGTCGTGGTGGTGGCGACGGTCGCCAGTTGCTGGGCGCTCCACATCTGGCCGATCGCAGCCTTCGGCAGATGGAAGCCGGGGTCACCCGCGATGATCCCGTCATAGTCCGCGAACGACCGGGTCGCGGCCACCATCGCATGACGACCGCCGTTCGAGCAGCCTTCGAAGTAGCTGCGGTCAGGACCCTTGCCATAGGCCGTCTTGATGACCTGCTTGGCCATCGGCGTGAGCGTCGCGACGGCGTTGTAGCCATAGTCGAGACGGGCCTGGGGATCGAGGCCGAACAGCGGGTTTTGCGAAGCCGAATGGCCCGCATCGGAGCTGATCACGGCGAAGCCCATGTTCAGTGCGTTGTTGAGCGGACCACCTCCGCTGATGGTGCCCGCCGCCGTCAACACGTTGCCGTCGAGGCCGCCGTTCGCCTGATAGAAGAAGCGGCCATTCCAAGCGACGGGCAGACGCATTTCGAAGCCGATCGCGTAGGTCTTACCATCAACGGTGCTCACGCGCTGGTTCATCTGCCCCTGGATCACGCAATGTTCGGGGACCGGCTTGCTGGCGACGGTCAGCGTGCCGGCCGGCACATCCTGGACGCTCGTGAAAGTCGTGTTCGCATACGAGAGCTTTGCGGCCAGCGTGTCGCAGGTCGCAGAGAGCGTCGCGGGCTGCGCCGCGGCAAGCTGGGGCAGGAGCGCCGCATCGCTGGACGACGAGACGGAACCGCCGCAGGCCGCGAGCAACGCCGATACTGCCGATACGCACATCGCTATTGTGGTTCTTTTCATTTGCGCTCTCCTAGAACAGGTGTTTGACGCCGACCATGACGCCGGTCTGACCCACACCAGCGGCAGGCGTGGTTCCGCCGCCGCCGCCGCTCACCGAATAGCGCGCCTTCGTGCTGTTGGCGAGATACGCAGCCTGCGCATAGACCGACGAACGCTTGCTGAGGAGATAGGTGGTGCGCAGCGTGCCCATCGTGGCGCGCGTGTCGTGGTCGCTATTGATCATGCGGAACACTTCGCCATCGACGAGGAACGCGGGCGTGACCATGTACGACGCGCCCATGAAGAAGAGGTTCGAGCGGACGTTGGGCACCGCTGGCGAATCGGTGACCACGCGGCGTCCCAACCAGCCCGCGCCGATCTTCGCTCCGGCGTACTGCGCATATGCGCTGAGTTGCGTGCGCGCGTCCTTGTCGGCTGCGTTGGTGAGCGGCGTCGGCGCCACGCCGTCGAAGAAGTTGGCAGCTGCCGTCGCACCGCCGCGCTGCTCCTCGTACGAGGCCGCGGCGCCGAAGTATTGCGAGTCGTACTTGAGCATCACGGACCAGTCGCGGCATTCCGTGGCGTGGCCGGGCACCGAGCCCGTGCACGTGCCTTGCCCCGGTGAGTTGCCGGTGCCCGCAGCGTCGCGTCCGAATGAGTAGCCCGCGCCGAGCGTGAAGCCCTTGTAGGAACCAAGGTAGGTGACGGAGTTGTCGGTGCGCGCGTTGGGCACGTAAGCGTCAAGCGAGCCCATGCCATAGATGTCGGGTCCGATGATGTCCGCGCCCTGAACCGCGAGATAAGTCATCGTGTATTGGCGGCCAAACGCGAGCGTTCCATACGGGCCCTTGATGCCGACGAACGCCTGGCGTCCGAAGAGCCGCCCACCCTGGCCGGAGCTGCCGTCGCGCATGTTAAAGCCGCTTTCGAGCGTGAACACCGCGCTGTAGCCACCGCCCAGGTCTTCGTTGCCGCGCAGCCCCCAGCGCGACGGCATTTCACCGGTCACGCCGGGCATCCGGAACACGTGGTCGCCATTGGCGTTGGCGTGCGAAACAAATTCGATGCCCGTGTCCACGATGCCGTACAGCGTCACACTCGATTGCGCAAAGGTTCCAGTGCTCAGCGCGCATAGCGCGCCGCAGATCAGGACGTGAGTCGACTTCAATTGCATGTTGGTATCTCCGAACCAGTTGTGTACTTTTTTTGAACTACGGCTGTGAATCTTCCAAACGGTGAACTCAGTCCATCGCACGCGGCCGCCGCAGCAGCATCAGTGCTGCAATTGCGGCGATCAGCGTGACGGGAATGCTGGCGCCGATGACCGTGGAGGCGCTGCGCCCCATGGCCAGCAGCTGACCGGCGGCGAGCGGCCCGACCACGGAGCCGAGGCGTCCGACGGCCACTGCCGCACCCACACCCGTGCCGCGCATATGGGTGGGATAAAACGCTGCGGAAAGCGCGTAGAGGACCGACTGGCCGCCGATCACGAACATCCCCGCGCAGAACGCCGACACCACGAGCGAACCGAGGTGCGGCGCAACTGACAATCCGGCGAGCGACGCGATGATGCCGATATACATGCCGGAAACTACGAGGCCGCCGCGCAGACGATCCATCAACATGCCAATGCAAAGCGCGCCAAGACCGCCGCCGATATTGAAGAAGGTCTGCACGAGACCAATGTCGCCGCGGCCGAGACCGCGTGCGGCCATGAGCGAAGGGAGCCAGTTGAGGAGGAAATAGAGCACGATAAGCGTGCAGAAGTAGCTGATCCAGATCTGCAGCGTGGAGAGCCCGCGATTTGCGCCGAACAGCACCTCGCCAACCGGAGAAGGCGTAATCGGCATATCGGGCGAGGTCGATCGAAATGCTTTGGATTCCGGAAGACAAGCCATCAGAAGCGGAACCAGAATGAGCGGTCCGACGCCGCCGACATAGAAGATATGGCGCCATTCGGCGTCGCCGGCGCTGACTATGCCAATCAGCGAGGCGATCACGCCGCCGAACGGAATGCCGCAATACATCACGCTCACCGCCGTGTTGCGCGCTTTCGGCGAGACGGCTTCCGAACAGAGCGCGATCAGGTTTGGCAATGCGCCGCCGAGACCAATGCCAGTCAGGACGCGAACCAGCACCAGCATCTCGAAGCTGCTGACGAGCGCGGTAGCGATCGAGAGAATGCCGAATATGCCGGCGGAGAGGATCAGCACGCGCTTGCGCCCGATGCGATCGGCGAGCCGGCCGCCGAACATCGCGCCGGGCAGAAGACCGAACGTGCCGGCGCTGAATGCGAGCCCCATCTGCGACACCGTGAGGCCGAATTCGCGCGCCATGCGAGGCGCGGCGACGCCGACCGACTGCAGGTCCAGCCCCTCGAGCAGGGCAACCGCGAAACAAAGGGCTAATGTCGTGGCGATACCGCTACCCGCGATGGGTCGCGTTGCCACGTCGTCTCCTGATAGTGCCGTTCTGGTCGATCTCATATCTGTCGCCTGGTGGTAGTTTTAGTTTTGGAAGTCACCGCGGGGCCCATTATTGATATCAGGAAACCTGATAATGTGGGCAAAATAAAGCGCGTTGCTGAAAACGCGCCTGCCGTCGTGACAGCCCGAATTTAATCTCAGGCATCCTGATAGCGCAAGCTGATTGTGTTCGGTGAATACCCCAGGTGGTGGTGTCTTAAACGGTTATTCCGCGCGGTGTCGCGGTCCCTGGCAGGCCATGGGCGGTTAGCGTTGCGGTAACATTGCGCGTTCCATCGACAGCCCTCAACCGACGCAATGAACGACAAGGTTTCCACAAAAACGACGTCAGTAAGCACGGCCCGCGCATCCGCCAGGGGGCGCAAGACCGCGGCGCCACGGCTGACCTACCTGATCGGCCGTCTCGACCGGATCCTGCGCCGCGAATTGGCGGCGGCGATCGCTCCGCTTGGGCTCACGCTTTCGCAGTTCACAGCGCTATCCGTGCTGGAGATGCGCGGCGAAGCGTCGAACGCCCAGCTTGCCGAGCGTTCGTTCATTACGCCGCAGTCGGCCAACGAGGTGATCAGTGTGATGGTGTCGCGCAACTGGATTAGCCGTGAGCCGGACCCCAATCACGGACGCATCGTCGTGTTGCGGCTCACCGAGGAAGGGCGCGATGTGGTGCGACAGGGCATGAAAGCGGTGCAGGCTGTCGAGGAGCAAATGCTGAACGGCATGGACGCGGCGAGTGCGACCGCCACGCGCGTGAACCTCGAACTTTTCGTGCGCAATCTGCGCCAAAGCTGAAAGCGCTTACGCAGCCCTTTGCAGTTTGAGCAGGCGGATAGCATGCGCGAGCACCATCTCCGTGTCGGGAAAGTCAGCGGCGACGTCGTCGAGATGAATCGATCCGGAATACTTCAGGCGCAGGGCGCCGCTCCTCGATCCTCTTCGCGACAAAACCCCAGAAGGTCACTTTTCGAGCGACGGCCCGTGCACCGGCGCCGCAATCGCGTGATGCTGTGCGTCGTTCGCAGCAGCCGGTTGGGGCATCTCGAGAAAACGCAGGCGCCGGCTCACGGGAAAGATATGCAGGTCGAACCGGCGCGAGATGAATCCCCATAGGCCCTGCGGAAAGAACATGGCCATGATGATCGCAGCCGCGCCGAGTCCGATCAGATACCAGGTTGCTCATGTGACGTAGTCGAAGGGATTCGACCGGCCGCATCAGCCCTGGCCTGTGGCATGGTCTATTCTGTCAGTTGGCCGGTGCCCGCCGCCCGCCGACGCTACCCCGATACATTTGCCGTACATGCCAGGCGACAATCTCGAGCGCCACGACTGGGACGAACCATGGATCAAAGCGAAGACTTCGTCGTGCGCACCATGTCGGCTGACGAGGTGGCCATGTCGGTCGAATGGGCGGCCGCAGAGGGATGGAACCCCGGCCGGCATGACCCGCACTGTTTCAGAGAAGCGGACCCGGACGGTTTCTTCGTCGGCGTCTGGCGCGGCGAGCCGGTCGCGTGCCTCGCCGCCGTCGCCTATGACGAACGCTTTGGCTTCATCGGCCTCTACATCGTGAAACCCGGGTTTCGCGGTAAAGGCTTCGGCATGCGCATCTGGCAGCACGGCCTGCGTTACCTGGGAGACCGCAACGTCGGTCTCGATGGCGTCGTTGCCCAGCAGGCGAACTACCGAAAGTCCGGATTCGGGCTTGCCTACCGCAACATCCGCTATCAGGGGCGCGTGGAAGGCATCGGGTGCGCGCACGTGGTGGCGGCGGCCGACGTGCCGTTCGAGCAGTTGCTTATCTATGATCGCCAATGTTTTCCCGCGGCGCGCGAGCGTTTCGTCTCCGCGTGGATCGCGCAGCCGGATGCCGTTGCGCTCGCTACAGTCGACGCAGGCCGTGTCGCCGGATACGGCGTCGTGCGCCGCTGCAAGGCGGGCTGCAAGATCGGCCCGCTCTTCGCCGATGACGCGGGCGTCGCCACTGGGCTGTTGCGCGCGCTGGCGGCGAGCATGCCCGGCGAGTCCATCGTGCTCGACGTGCCGGAAACGAATCCTGCGGCAGTCGCATTGGCGGAACGGCATGGCATGACGAGCGTCTTCGAAACCGCGCGGATGTACACGAAAGACGCGCCCGCGATTGCGATCGATCACGTGTTTGGGGTGACGTCGTTTGAGCTGGGGTGAAAGAGGGGCGGACGCATCTGAATTCCTGGTGGGTCGCCCGAGACAGGCTTTTCTCTCGCTATTCGATATCGATAAGACGTGCCTTGAGCAAGCGCGCGAGCGCCACGCCGCCTTCGCGCATGATGGAATCGTGATTCCAGCGGAATGCCAGCCGCGCTAGCGGCGAGAACGCGACCGCGCTCATCCAGGCACTGGCAGTGCTGACGTGCCAGTCGTAGCGCACTACAGTACGGCTGCCGTCGGCTGCGAAATGCCAGCGCCCCATGCCTTCCAGCGCGCCGCTGGCCTCTCCCTCCAGCGCGACAAGCGGCGCGACGCGCGTGACGCGCACGTCGATGATCACACGATACGGGAGCACGCCCTTCCATGTGTAACGATGCACGGCGCCCAGACCGTCGGTCCCGCCCGCCTGCAACTCGCGCACCGCTTCGACATTCTTCCACCACCTCGGCCAATTGGTTGAGTCGTGGATCGCGTCCCACACTGGCTGCAACGGTGCCTCGACGCACCACAAGGTGGTCAGACGGAATTCCGCCATCGTTCGACTCCTCCTTGCATGCGATACGACTACGCGTGTACACAGGCCGACCCGCGCATGCAGGCGGACTCGCGCGCGCGTTGCGTGGTGCGAGACAGTGCTCCAAAATCAGCCATCATCCACGTCCGGGTACGTTCGAGTACTTTCGAGTATAGGAGGCGGCGATGCGCATACCGGTAATCGGGGGCACAGGGCTTCCGGGCAATGCGGTGAGCCAGGGCTGGGTAGCCGAGACCGTGAAGGCGACGGGGCGTGATACGGATGGAGGCGTGTCTGCCGCGTTGAGTCCGCGGCAGCGCAAACCTGTGCGATGACGGACGCGCCGCTTCCGGACCGGGATTTCGTTGCCGATGCGCAGGCACGCTTCGATGCGCTCGCAAACTATCAGGTCACACTGAAATCGACATCGGCGGGAGCGGAACCGGTCGAAGTGCTCTATGGCTACCGCAAGCCGGGCTTCGTGCGGATGGACTTCATCCGTCCGCATGCCGGCGCGACACTCACCTATAGCCCTGCATCGGGGAAGGTCCAGCTTTGGCCATTCGGCTTCGGCACGTTTCCGAGGCTCGTGCTGAGCCCCGACAGTCGCATGATCCAGAGCCCGCAGGGTCATCGCATCGACCAGTCCGACATCGGCGCGCTGCTCGTCAATGTCCGTGCGCTTCAACAGCATGGCGACACGCGGGTCGTCGGCGCTGAGACCATCGGCATGCACCGAGCGTCGCATGTGATCGTGACGTGCTGGCCCGGACACGTAGCGACGGGCGTTTTCCGCTATGAGTTGTGGTTCAGTCTGAGCCACGGGCTACCCGTCAAGGTCGCGAGCGAGGGCGCGTCACGTGAGCCGATCGAAACGGTACTGATGGAGGATCTGCGCATCGACGTGCCGGCCGCACAGCTCAGGCCGTTCGGCTAGTCGCGCGGGCGAGCGGGCACTCGGCCATGAATTGCCCGGGTGCTCAGCGCATTTCGTGCGTGCGCACTGCCCCCGCAGGACGCAATTCGTGAATCAGTTCGATCAGCGCACGCAGACGCGCGGGCACGAAGCGATGTCCCGGATAGTAAAGCCGCAATCCGCCAAAAGGCTGACACCATGGCGTCAGTACCGGCACCAGCGCGCCTGAAGCCAGCTCCCGCTCGATAAACCATTCGGTGATAAAGCCGATCCCGAGCCCCTGCAGCACTGCCTCCTTGATGCCCGGCAGCTCGTTGAACGCCATGCGCACCGGCAAATCCATCTGCAGCTTCTCGCCGTCGCGCTCCAGTTCCCAATGGTAGATGCCACCGTGCGACATGCGCATGCCGATGCTCTGATGCCCGAGCAGATCGCGCGGATGTTCAGGCGTGCCATGACGCTTCAGGTACTCGGGCGTCGCCACCACCAGCATGCGGAAGTCGCCGGTCAGCGGCACCGCAATCATGTCCTGCGGCACCGACTCGGCCAGGCGGATTCCCGCGTCGAAGCCCTCGGCGACAATATCAATCAGACGCGACTCACCCACGATATCCACTCGCACCTGCGGGTAACGCCACGCGTACTGGCTGATCAAGGGTTCCATCAGCAAAAGCGCCGTGCCTTGCGGTGTATTGATCCTTAGTGTGCCGCTCGGCGTATCAGGTCCGCTGCCCGCCTCTTCGCCGGCACTGCGGATTTCGTCCAGCGCCGGCGCGATTCGCTCCACATAACGCTGCCCGGCATCGGTCAGCGCGACGCTGCGTGTCGAACGGTTGAACAGGCGCACCTTGAGGCGTGCCTCCAGCCCGGCCACTGCGCTGCTCACCGCCGTGGTGGACATGCCGAGTTCCTGCGCCGCGCCACGGAAACTGCTGCGACGCGCGACGGCCAGCACCACTTCAAGCTCCGTCATCCCTGTGCGATGCATTTGATTGTCCTGATTTTCGGCATATCTCATACACCATAAGGTGGCTTATCAGAACAATAAACCATCCGTAGACTTCTTTCCATCACCACCCAAGGTCACGCACCGCCTGCTGACGGGCAAACGCGGATCCCCCTCAAAGGAGTCGACATGCAGCGCATTGAACATATTTACATCGACGGCGAATTCGTGACGCCGCACGGCGAGGAGTGGTTCGATCTTTACAACCCGAGCACCGAGGAAGTCATTGGTCGGGTACGGCTCGGCGATGCACACGACGCGCAGCGCGCCATCGCAGCCGCCAAGGCCGCCCTGCCGGTCTGGTCACGCACCACGCGCGAGGAACGTCTGGCGGCACTGCGGCGTATGCATCAGGCCATCGCCGCGCGTGAGGATGATCTGATGGAAGCGATCGTCAAGGAGTACGGTGCGCCTACGGTACGCGGACGCTGGATGGCGACTTATCCGGCTGAGGTGATTGCCCAGGCCATCGAGACGCTGGAATCGTTCGAATTCGAGGAAGAGGTCGGGATCGCGCGCGTGGTCCTGGCGCCGGTGGGCGTGGCCGGCCTGATCACGCCGTGGAACAGCAATGCGGGCTTCATCTGCAACAAGCTTTCCGCCGCGCTGGCAGCCGGTTGCACTGCCGTCATCAAGCCCAGCGAGATGAGCGCCCTGCAGACGCAGATCGTGATCGAAGCGCTGCACGAGGCTGGCCTGCCCAAGGGGGTATTCAATATCGTCAATGGCCGCGGCGACGTGGTCGGTGAGGAAATCGCGCGCCATCCGGATGTCGCCAAGATCTCGTTCACGGGTTCATCCGCGGTCGGCCAGCATCTGGTGACGACCGGTGCGGCCACCATGAAGCGCGTCACGCTGGAACTCGGCGGCAAGTCGCCGACCCTGGTACTCGACGATGCCGATTTCGCCAGCATCATGCCGCTGGTGCTGAATGCCGGCTTCATGAACAGCGGT
Source organism: Paraburkholderia sp. HP33-1 (assembly GCF_021390595.1). Classification (NCBI taxonomy): domain Bacteria; kingdom Pseudomonadati; phylum Pseudomonadota; class Betaproteobacteria; order Burkholderiales; family Burkholderiaceae; genus Paraburkholderia; species Paraburkholderia sp. HP33-1. Next base: position 1,037,861 of record NZ_JAJEJR010000003.1, read on the forward strand.
CAGGCCTGTATCGCCGGCACCCGCATTCTGGTGCCGCGCGGCCGGCTCGCCGAATTCGAGCAGGTCGCCAAAGAGGCGATCGCGCAGTTCAAGTCCGGTGATCCGCGCGATCCACAGACCGCTATCGGCCCGATGGTCAGTGCGAAGCAATGGGAACGCGTGCAGAACTATATTCGGATCGGCATCGCCGAAGGCGCGACCGTGCTCGCGGGCGGCGAAGGCCGACCAGATGGATTGCAGGCTGGCTGGTTCGTCAAGCCGACGATCTTCACGAACGCCACCAACCAGATGCGCATTGCGCGCGAGGAAATCTTCGGTCCGGTGCTCACCGTAATTGCCTACGAGGATGAAGCTGATGCGATTGCGATCGCCAACGACACGCGCTACGGTCTGAACGCGATGGTGCTGGGTCAGGATGTCGAGCGTTGCGAGCGCGTGGCGCGTCAGATCGATTCAGGCCGGGTGCTGATCAATACGCTCGCGCATGAGCCACGCGCGCCGTTCGGTGGTTTCAAGCACTCGGGGCTTGGCCGCGAAATGGGCAAATGGGGCATGAGCGCGTATCTGGAACCCAAGACCCTGCTGAGGGCATAAGCCGGGGGGCAGCCGCACCGGATAGCGGACCTTGGTACGCGAATCAGCCTGAGAGTACTGCAGGGGCAAGTCCACCTCATGCAAGGGCTGCTTGACGCTGACGCTTGTCCCGCTATCGTCAAAGCGATGTTTTTTGTGCCGCGCGGCGTGCCGGAGCGAAACCGGCATCACCAGGACGCAGCCCACAAATATAGAAACAACGTGTCGTTGGATCTTGCGTTTCGCCCGTTACCATCGTAGTTGGTGGTCGCGCCAAGGTATTTGGTGAAATGCGTGTACTGCAAGCCAACGCGAAGGTATTGCACCGGGATCCAGAAAATCTCGGGCGTCCAGCCTTGCGTGTTAGGGGAGAAATTCGCGCTGCCGGAGTAAGCGCCGCTGTCGGAACTGCCCGTCGTATTGAAGAAGGAAAGGCTTATGCCGTATTTGGACTGATAGACGTACGAGGCCTTAAGCCGCAGGCTGTTCAGATTCCCCGACGTGCTGTCGGCCAGAACGAAATTGTTCGGATCGTGGATGTTCTCGTGTACATAGAGTGCCTGTGCAGTGATCGTATGCGGATCGAGGAGGTACTCATACTGCCCATCGACACCAATATCCCGATAGCGGGTTACGCCTTGCACGAATATCGGGAAAGCGTTTGCGTCGTTGGGATAGACGTTCACGTTTAAGCCGAACGTGCCTAGCATGATGCTATGTGGACCCCAGTCGTGGGTAAGGGCGATCCGCGCGTACGGGTTGTACCCGCGCAGATAGATCTGCGGATGGGCCGGGTCACCCGCACTGTTGCCATGGCTCAGGAACGACCAGATGCCATCGGCCGTGCTGTATGCCGATACTTCCGCGTAAATCGTCTTGTCCCAGTACAGGTAGCCACCCATGCCGACGACCTGTTGGGCCAATGCCCCCTCGATGATCGGCAGGTTCTGAATGCGCGCGACCGGGCTAATCGTCGAGGAAATGTAGGGATAGCTCCATGCCGGCGCGCTATTCCAGACATCTTGCACGGTCGGATTGTTGTGCAGGGTCAGGCCGAGCACAAGGTCGCTGGCGTCCCCAATAATCCGGTCCACGAAACGGAAGTCGGTGTTGTCCGATCCCCAACGACCCTGCCACTGGCCGTCACCGTTCTGGTGATCGTAATTCGAGTACGTGAACTGGGCGAATCCGCCGATATGGTCGGTGATTTTCCCTGCAAGGAAAATGCTGGCCGAATCGAATATCGGGAGGCCATCTTTGGGATTGATGGGCATCCCGCTGGAGTCCAGGTTGTTCCTTGTCTTGCTCAGATCGACAGTGGCCATAGCGGCCAGCGGAATGGTGCGTTCGCCGAGGGTATAGCCACTTAACTTGAACATGCGCCCGTAGGGTGTCAGTTCAGGAAATTGCCCGCCGGCGTGACACGCCACGCAACTTTGCCCCGTCTGTCGTGCGAATATAGGCAATGCATGGGCTGCAGAGGCCTGGAACAGGCAAAGCGCCGCCAGGACAGCAATCCAGGTGCTGCGAAGCAGACGGCAGGATGTTCGGTCGCCGGCAAGAGCGAACGTCATGATCGTTTCTCCCTCTGCGGTGTCGCAACGCGTCGCACTCTTGCTTAACGGCGCCGGTAGCGAAGGCGAGTCATTTAGCCATCAGTAAATCTCGCTCTGTCTGGACAGCGGCACATTGATCGAGATCAACTGGCGTACGGAATAGCTTTTTCAGAGTGCGCCGCCCAGCCATGTGGGGAAAATCTCATCTGGATTGCAGATACACGGCCACGGCCTTGGCCTGCTCGTCATTCAAGGTATGCGCCACTGCGCTCATCACGGGCGCGTTGCCACGCGTGCCGTTTTTGAAAACCTCGATCTGATGCAATAGATACTCCTTGTGCTGTCCGGCCAGCCGCGGGAATGCGCCGGCGCCCTGGGCCTCCGCGCCGTGACATGTTGCGCAAGCTGGCACACCCTTATCCGGCACGCCGTGTTCGAAGATTTCCTGCCCCTTGGCCGTCAAGGCGGCATCGCCAGTCGCGCCTCGCGTTGCTGGCTGGTGCGAGAAATAGTCGGCCAGCGACTTGACGGCGGCGGCGTCCAGCAGTGCGGCCATGCCCCACATGTAATCGCGGGCGGTGTTTTCGCCGCGCGCGTGCTCGCGGAATCCCTTCAACTGGGCTTCGATGTATTCGGGGGTCTGCGCATTGAGCTTCGGAAACATCGGCGACTCGCTACGCCCGCCTACACCGTGGCAACCGGAACAAATCTGCATGGCAATGCGGGCGCCATCCTCGCTTTGTGCGAGGGCTGGCGTCAAGGTGAGGCCCGCGGCAGCAAGCAACACAATCACCGGCATTCCAGGACCGAGGATCATTTTTTGTCAGCGTCGTCTTCAAGTCGAACGGATGGAAGATGTCAACCCGCGCAGGCAGGATAGAATATTTTTAAACCCGACGCAGAGGGAAAGTTGAGGGCGGACGTGTTGTGCCGCACATGCGACCGGTGCGGGTACGGTGCAACAAGCAGCGGCGCCTGAGTGGCGAAACACGGGTGCCTCGATCACGATCGGGCCGGTCCGTGAAGCGCTTTGGCATGGCACTTCCCGCGAAACAGGCTCAGTTTCTTCGTTTTCGCGGCGCAGCAACAAGTGCCCGCCTGTCTCATGTGTGCTCAACGGACGGCCGTGAACGTCGGCTGAGTCGCCCCAGTGGGTCCGGGCACTAGCAGAGCGCTTCCGCGGAAGCAGTCATTTGCGGAGGTGCCATGCAGTACCCCGCGATTGATCACAACGGTCGAGCATCAGGCGTCTAGTGAGTTGGAGCAAATGGCCGTAGTTCCTTTGGAACCGGCCGGTGGAACTGCACCCGGTCGAAGAGCAGTTCAGGGTCGTACAGAACCTTCTGTGCCGCTCAGGTAGGACGCCTGGTCGGAGACCAGGAACAGCGCCAGGTTGGCGATCTCCTTGGGCTCGAGCAGCCGTCCGAAGGGCATATCGGTGAGCAGCTCGCGCCAGCGCTCCGGGTCACCGAGCTTGCGCTCGGCTTCACTGCGCTTGAGGCGCTCGATGCGCTCAGTCTTTGTTCCCCCTGGATTGATGCCGACGACCCGGACACCCTTGTCCGTGCTACGCGCACCCAACGCGTCGGTGAAAGCGATGAGCGCGGCGTTGCCGGTCGAGCCGCAGATGTAGTTGTAGTCATGCCCCAGACCCGCCATGCCGATGACGTTCAGGATGACCCCCGAGCCGCGCCCATACATGCCGGGCAGCAGCGCGCGGGCGAGGCGGATGTAGCCGAACACCTTGAGATTCCAGGCATTGAGCCAGGTCTCGTCGTCGATCTTCTCGATATCGCCGCCCGCAATGGCGCCGGCGTTGTTCACCAGGATGTCGGGATTGCCGCAGCCCTGCACCAGTTGAGCAATGCCCTCGCGCGTCGACAGATCCACCGGGTGCAGAGTGACCCGCGAAGCCGCGGGGCCGAGTGTCTGCACCAGATCCGCCAGTGCAGCACCATTGCGTGCCGCGAAGTGCACATGGGCACCCGCGTCGAGGAGCTTCAGCGCGATCGCCTTGCCGATGCCATTGGAGGCGCCGGTCACCAGCGCGGACTTGCCATTCAGAATGTCGGTCATGGGTTCTTCAGTGCCTGGCGGGCCAGCAGCTTCCAGGCGCCGTGGTCGTTGATGAAAACATAGAGGATCTTGAAGGAGATCGGGTCTTCATGCATGGAGAGCAGCCTTCGGCCAGGGACGAATACACCAGCTACTGGATCGGCGGGGCTCAGCGCGAGGGCGCCGGAAGCCTGACGGCGCCGTTTGCCGGTGTGCACGGCTGGTACTGGCTCAACCGGGGCAACGCACCGGTCACTGTGAAGGTCAGTGTCACGGGCTTTCAGGAAAAGCTCTTTCAGCCGGGCCACTAATCGTAAGCGGTAAATGCTAGACTTCGCACCCATGTCCTACTGGCGCAAACTCTTTCTTGTCGTGCTGCTGGCACTGAGCCTTCCGGTTCAGTCGTTTGCGGTCGCCTCGATGGTTTGTGCCGCCTCGGAAGCGGTCGATGTGGAAGCGACCGTCCACCAGCACCATCAATCCGGACCGGCAAACGAACATGATGTTGTGGCCGACGATGGTGACCACCAGGGCCACCACCATCACGGCGGCCACCATGATCACGCGTGCGTGACCTGCGCGTCCTGCTGTGTTGGTGCAGTGCCACCGGTTGTGCCTGCATTTTTCGCTGCAGCCGACCCAGCTCAATTCCCTGTCCCCTTGCCCCCGGCTGCCAGTGTCGTGTCGTTCCTGACCGGCGGCATTGAACGGCCTCCCCGGTCGATTCTCGTCTAATCCTCGCACGCGTAGCCATTCGCTACGACCAGCAGGTTTTTCTGGAGTCCGTCACGGACTCCGGATGATTCACGACGAGAACATTTCATGCGAACAATTTCTGCGGCGCTCATCAGCGCAGTCGCGGCGTTGCCGTTGCTCGCGCATGCCGCGACGACAGCGCCCGACCCGACGGACGCGGGGGCGTCCGTGCCGGTCGCCCCGGTGTCATCCGCGCTCGACGGCTACCGGTCCTACCGGGATGGGCAAGCCCCGAGCTGGCAACAGCTGAACCGCGCCGTTACCCCGAGCCGTGCAATGACGGGGATGAGGCACGCCCAGCAACCAGGCGAGACCTCCGACGGGAACCGCGGTCACGAACACGGAGGCGAGACGCGATGATGCGATACCTCGCGCAACACCGCGTGACGGGCATAACCGTTGCGATGGTGTTGCTGGCCGGCTGCACGACCTTCTCGAAGGACGGCGGATTCAACGCCGTATCGACGGCCGCGTCTGAGCGCCTCGGCAAAGATGCCGTCTATGTGAAAACCGACGCGGACCGCGACGCGGCCTTCAAGCGTACGCAGGAACTGCTGTCGAAGCCGCTCGGCATGGACGACGCCGTCCAGGTCGCCTTGCTCAACAACCGAGGGCTCCAGGCATCGTACGGTGAACTCGGCATTTCCGAAGCCGACCTCGTCCAGGCGGGCCGTCTGCCCAATCCGGGCTTCACCTTCAGCCGGACACACTGGAGCGATGGCTTCGGCATCAGCCGGACGTTTTCGATGGGCGTACTGGGTGTGCTGACGCTGCCCGTCGCGACGCGCATCGAGAGCCAACGGTTTGAACAGACGAAGCTCGAGACCGCCGATGCGATGCTTGCGGTGGCCGCCGACGCCCGCAAGGCGTACGTGAATGCGGTGGCTGCGCAGCAGGCGGCGTCGTATGCGGCGCAGGTCAAGGACTCAGCCGAGGCCGGTGCGGAACTCGCGTTGCGAATGCGCCAGGCGGGCAATTTCAGCCAGCTCGACTATGCGCGCGAGCAGGCTTTTTACGCGGAGTCGGTCGCGCAGTTGGCAAGGGTCCGGCAGCAATCGGTCATGGCCCGGGAAAAGCTCACGCGCACGATGGGCCTATGGGGTTCAGCAACCCAGTACGAGCTGCCGGAGCGTCTGCCTGACCTGCCAAAAGACAGGCCGCAACTCAACGACCTCGAAAGCTTCGCGATGCAGAACCGCCTCGACATACAGGCGGCGAAGTTGAGAACACAAAGCGTTGCGACCTCTCTGGGGCTCACCAAGGCAACCCGCTTCATCAATGCGCTCGACGTCGGCTATCTCGACAACTTCGAGACCGACAAGGGCCATGAGCACGGCTACGAAATCAGTGTCGAGATTCCCCTTTTCAACTGGGGAAGCGCAAAAGTCGCACGCGCCGAAGCCATCTATATGCAGTCGGTGAACCGGCTCGCGCAGACGGCAATCGACGCCCGCTCCGAAGTACGTGAGTCGTACTCCGCCTACGTGACGAGCTACGACGTCGCCAAGCACTATCGGGATGAGGTCGTGCCGATACGCAAGACCATCTCCGATGAAATGCTGCTGCGCTACAACGGCATGCTGGCAAGCGTGTTCGAGCTGCTTGCCGATTCGCGCGACCAGGTCGCTGCCGTCAACGGCTACATCGATGCGCTGAAAGACTACTGGCTTGCGCAGACGGACCTGCAACAGTCGCTTGGCGGCCGGCTTCCGCCGCTTGCGACGGCGCAGGATTCGCCGCTGCCGGCTCCCGCGACGCAACCGGCGTCGCCGACGAATTCAGAAGGTCAATGAACATGGTTTCACGTCGAAATTTTCTCGGCGGTTCGGGCGCCGCACTCCTTGGCGCTGCGTTGGTCAGCAAGGCTGGCGCGGCTGCACTTCCCGAAGCGCCAACGATGGATAAGACCGCCACCCAGTCGCCGCTGGTGCCGCCCAATGGTCGACCCTATGCGCCCGTGGCGACACTCAACGGCTGGACGTTGCCGTGGCGCATGAAGAACGGCTGGAAGGAGTTCCATCTGATTGCCGAGCCTGTGGTCCGTGAAATGGCGCCCGGCATGAAGGCGAACCTGTGGGGCTACAACGGCCAGGCACCTGGCCCGACCATCGAAGCCGTCGAAGGCGACAAGGTCCGCATCTTCGTGACCAACAGGTTGCCCGAACACACCACGGTTCACTGGCACGGGATGCTCGTGCCGTCCGGCATGGACGGCGTGGGCGGGCTGACGCAACCGCACATCCCGCCGGGCAAGACGTTCGTCTATGAGTTCCAGCTCGAGAAGCACGGCACGTTCATGTATCACCCGCATGCCGACGAGATGGTGCAGATGGCGATGGGGATGATGGGCACGTTCATCGTGCACCCGAAGGACCGTACCGTCATGCCGGTGGACCGCGACTTCGTGTTCCTGATGTCCGCGTATGACATCGACCCGGGCAGCTTCACGCCGCGCGTCAACGAAATGACGGACTTCAACATGTGGACATGGAACGCCCGGGTCTTTCCGGGCATCGACCCGCTGCCCGTACGAGCCGGAGACCGCGTACGCATCCGCTTCGGCAATCTGACGATGACCAATCACCCGATTCATCTGCATGGGTACAGCTTCGAGGTCACAGGGACCGACGGCGGATGGATTCCTCCCTCCGCACGCTGGCCGGAAGTGACCGCCGATGTCGCAGTCGGTCAGATGCGGGCCATCGAGTTCACGGCCGACCGTCCCGGTGACTGGGCTTTTCACTGCCACAAGTCGCACCACACGATGAATGCGATGGGGCATCAGGTGCCGAATCTGATTGGCGTGCCGCAAAAAGACCTCGCGAAGCGCATCAACAAGCTCGTGCCGGACTACATGGCAATGGGCAGCGCAGGTGGTTCGATGAGCGAGATGGAAATGCCGCTACCTGACAACACACTCCCAATGATGACGGGGACCGGGCCGTTCGGCGCGCTGGAAATGGGCGGCATGTTCAGCGTCGTGAAGGTGCGTGAGGGGCTCGGCCGCAACGATTACCGCGACCCGGGCTGGTTCAGACATCCGAAGGGGACCGTTGCGTACGAATACACCGGCGAACTGCCCGATAGCTGATTCCTTTTGGAGCCGGTGCGTTCGCCCGGCCAGATATGTGTGACTTTAACTGTGGAGAAAGCCTCATGAAGAACGTAGTGATTTCGATTGTGATGGGTTGTGCTGTGGCCGTTTCGGCGACCGCCTATGCGGCCGGCGATACCGGCAACACGAATACGGCAGGTGGCGCGCAACAGGGCGCAGACGCGAAGAACAGCATGTCACATGGCGAGGTGAAGAAAGTGGATGTCGCCGCCGGAAAGCTGACCATCAAGCACGGTCCGCTCGAAAACCTCGGCATGGAAGCGATGACGATGGTGTTCAAGGTCAAGGACCCGGCCATGCTGTCCCAGGTGAAGGTCGGCGACAAGATTGACTTCGTCGCAGAAGAAGTCAATGGCGTATTGACGGTGGCGAAACTACAGAAGCAGTGAGTGTGCAATGGGGCGCCAGCGATACAGCACGCGAAGCGCCCCGCTTTAAACCACGGAGACGACAGTCATGAACACCAAGATGCGCAAATTTCTTGTTCGTGCGGTGGCAACCACCACTTTCGTACTTTCCCCGGCGCTCGCGTTTGCCCACGGCAAACTGGAAAGCGCGACGCCGGCGGTCGGCAGCACGGTCAATACCTCGCCGGAATCACTCCGCCTGACGTTCAATGAAGAACTCGAATCGTCGTTCAGCACGATCAAGGTGGCGGATGCATCCGGTGCACCCGCGACCAAAGAAAAAGCCAAAGTCGACTCCACGAACCCGCGCGTGTTGACGGTTGTGGTTCCGAAGCTTGCTTCCGGTTCATACACCGTGCAATGGGCCGTCATGACACGTGATGCTCACAAGACAAAGGGCACCTACACATTTGCGGTGAAGTGATAAACGACGGTTTCCTCGGCATTTCGCGGCTGGCATTTGTGGCGCTTCAGAACATCAGTTTTGCCGTTCTGGTGGGCACATTGCTGAGCGACACATGGCTGTCTCGCAGCACGTCACGATGGCAGGCGAGAGTCAGCTGGCACCTGCTTCTCACCTTGCGTACTGGTGCGTTCACCACGCTTGTCTCCAGTGCAATCGCCTTCTGGATTCATTGCGCGCTGATGAGCGAATCAACGCTCGGGGAGGCCGGTCCCGCCGTCCGCTCGATGCTGGTGGAAACCGGTTTTGGCCATGCATGGCTGGCCGGTGCGGCTTTCATGCTGATCGTGGTGATTCTGTCGCTGGTGCAGTCTGGACCTTCGATACGCCTCAAGCCGGTCATCTGGCTCGCGCTCGCGGGCGTCGCACTGTCACGCAGCCATGCAGGTCACCCCGTCGATGCGGGCGTACTTAGCCTTCCGGTGTGGGTAGATTGGGTGCACCTGCTCGCTATCAGCGTATGGGTCGGAATCGTCTTCGTGGCGAGCTTTATCGTTTTGCCACGCATGTTCAGTGCACCAGTCCCAGCGCGTGCGAACAGTGCGGCGTTTGTTCAGTCGCTCTCTGACGCCGCCACATTCGCGCTGGTCATCCTCTTCGTCACCGGCACCTATAGCGGCTGGCGCGGAGTGAATACGCCAGAGAGCATGGTGACGTCCACATACGGGCAAGTGCTGCTGCTCAAATTGACGCTCGTACTCATTGCCGCCGCGCTTGGCGGACATAACCGGATCTTCGAGATGCCCCGATTGCTTGCCTTCTTAAGACAAGCACCGTCGGAACCCACCGCCCGGCCATTGAAACGGTTTGCCGCTGTTCTACAGGTCGAGTCAGCTGTGCTCGCTGGTGTACTTGTCGCGGCTGCGGTGCTTGCGTCCAGTCCGCTGCCCGGGACCACGTAAGGGCGGCGGTTTCGGGCATCGGCGATAGCGTAAGGGAGGTGTGGGTTGGACAGGGATCAGACAAGGAACTCGTCGCCTCGGCGAGGCATGTGCACTTCGGTGTCTTCAAGCGACGACGCAAACTGCTGCATCACATCTTCGTCGCCGTGTACGAGCACTGTCCGGGCCGGCTTGAGCGCACGATGCCAGGCAAGCAGCTCATCACGATCGGCGTGCGCCGAAAAGCCGTTGATCGTGTGAAGCCGGGCACGCACGGGCACACTCTCGCCGAACAATGTCACCTGCTTCGCGCCGTCAATCAGCACGCGTGCAAGCGTGCCGCGCGCTGCGTAGCCGACGAAAATGACGCTCGAATCGTGACGCGCAAGGTTATGGAGCAGGTGGTGGCGGACACGCCCGCCCGTGCACATGCCCGACCCGGCCATGATGACCGCGCCGCCATCGAGCATATTGAGCGCGATCGAATCCGCGGTGTCGCGCGTGAAGTGCAGGCCCGGCAATGAGAACGGGTCTTTGCCGTCCTCGAACAGCGCACGTTCTTTCGGCGAGAAACATTCCGGATGTCGGCGGAACACTTCGGTTGCGGAGACCGCCATGGGGGAATCCAGGTACACCGGCATCGAGTGCGGTAGCCGCCCGGACTCGATGCCTTCGCGCAGGTAGTAGAGGATTTCCTGCGCACGCTCCAGAGCGAAGGTCGGTATCACAACATTGCCACCACGAGCGAACGTATCGTTAATCGCCGCATACAGCTCTCCGACCGACAGGGCAAGCTCCTTGTGCACACGGTCGCCATAGGTAGTCTCCATCACCACGACGTTCGCTGGCGGAGGTATTTGCGGATCACGAAGGATAGCGCGGCCGCTTGTGCCGAGATCGCCAGAGAAGATCACCGAGCGATTCGGTTCTTGCGTGCATTCAATACGGATACTCGCCGATCCGAGAATGTGGCCGGCGTCGTAGAAGGTTGCGTGCAGTGTCGGCGTCAGCATAACCGGTTCGCCGTAGACGGCAGTGCGTCCGAAATGCCCGAGCGCGTTGAATGCATCGGCCGTGTCGTAGAGCGGCCTGCGCGCGGTATCGCCGCCACGATGCGCGTGGCGTGCGTGGTGTTCCGCTTCCTCTTCGTGCAGGTGCGCTGCGTCGAGCATCACGAGCCGCGCCAGTTCCCGGGTGGCCGCCGTCGTGATGATCTCACCGGTAAACCCGTGTTTGACCAGCAGCGGGATGCGCCCACAATGGTCCAGGTGCGCATGAGTGAGTAGCAGAAAGTCGATCGAGCCTGGATCGAAGCCGAAACTGTCCGCATTTGCATCGTCGAGATCGCTGCTTCCCTGATACATGCCGCAGTCGATCAGGATGCGTTTGTCTTTGGCTTCGACGAGGTGGCACGAACCGGTCACTTCGCGATCCGCGCCATGGAATGAAATCTTCATGCGTTGTCCTCTTAGGGTTCATGGGGGTCGAGCAACGGACTGCCATTCTGGCGATGCCACGCGAGAATATCCGTCCACGCTTGCCCGGCTGACTCCGCGTACCAGAACAGTTCGCGGTCTTTCTCGTCGATGCTGCCGACCTCTGTGAGGTAATCGGCGTCGAAAATCCTGCGCCAATAGGCTTCGCCAATGAGCACGACAGGAATCCGCGCGGCTTTGTGCGTCTGTATCAGCGTCAGCGCACAGAACAGCTCATCCAGCGTGCCAAAGCCGCCCGGCAAGGCAACAAGTGCCGCGGCCCGCTTGATAAAGTGCAGCTTGCGCATTGCGAAGTAGTGAAATTGCATGCACAGGCCCGGAGTCAGATAGGGATTCGGATGCTGCTCTCGCGGGAGCGTGATGTTCAGGCCAATGCTCGTTGCACCGACGTCGAACGCGCCGCGATTCGCCGCTTCCATGCCGCCTGGGCCGCCCCCCGTGAGGACAGCGAGCCGTGGATTACCACAGAGGCCGACGAGGCGCCCAAGCTCACGCCCAACGTCGTAGTAGCGCGACAGTGCGACGCGATGCTCAGCGACGCGTAACGCGCGGCGAAGGACCGCGTTGCCCCGATGCGCGGCTGCATCGCACTGCGCCTGCGCAAGCTCGCGTCGCGCAGCGGCAGGCTCGCGCAGACGCGTGCTGCCGAAGATGACAATTGTCTTGTCGATCCCATGCGCACGCAGCACATGTTCCGCCTTCATGTAGTCCAGCTGCAGACGCACACCGCGCGCTTCGTCTTCCTGAAGGAAGTCCGCATCGCGGTCTGCTTCTGAATACGATGGGCTTTGCATGATCGCGCGCAGGCGTTCGTTGATCCACCCTTCTTCTTCGCCGGGCTTCGCCCCAGGATGCGCCATCTGGCCAGGAGAGGCCGGGACCAGGCGATCGTCATTTGAGTTCAAGAGTTATGTCCTGTGCCAGACTGGGAGTCGTCCGCTCCCGGTTGTCGTTGTTGCCTTACGCCATCTGGCTGATCGTATTGCGGAAGCGGCGCAGCGACAGCGCGAACAGCACCGCACCGATCGCGCTCAGCGCGACGAACGGTTTCCACACGACGTCGATCCCGGCGCCGCGGTAAAGGATCGCCTGCCCCAGTTCAACGAAGTGCGTCGTCGGCGCGGCAAGCATGATGTCCTGCACGATCCTGGGCATGCTCTCGCGCGGTGTCAGGCTGCCCGACAGCATCTGCAACGGCAGCAGCACGAGCACCATCAACATGCCGAACTGCGGCATGCTGCGAGCGATTGTCGCGAGAAAAATCCCCATCGACGTCGTTGCAAAGAGGTGCAGCGCGGCACCGGCCATGAACAGCGCAACCGACCCTTCGATCGGCACGTGCAACGCGCCGCGTACGACGAAAGTCAGCGAGAACGCGGCCGCAATCAGCACCACCAACCCCATCGCCCAGACCTTGGCCAACATGATTTCCGCAGGCGTGACCGGCATCACGAGCAGGTGCTCGATCGTGCCGTGCTCACGTTCGCGAATCAGCGCTGCGCCGGTCAGGATGATCGACAGCATCGTGACGTTGTTGATGATCTCCATGAGCGCGCCGAACCATGACTGTTCGAGGTTCGGGTTGAACCGCATGTGCGTTTCGAGGTCGACCGCCGGGGGCGTGCTGCCCCCGTAGCGCTGCACGAAATCGCTGATCTCGCCGCTCGCGATCTGCTGGACGTAGCCGCTGCCGGTGAATGCCTGGCTCATCCGTGTAGCGTCGACATTGAGCTGGATCCCCGCGTGCCGCCCAGCGAGAACGTCTCGCTGAAAGTTGGGAGGAATGCTGAGCGAAAAGGTGTATGCGCCGGAGTCGAGCCCGTGGTCGACCTGCGCGTCACTGATCAGCACCGGCGTGCCGAATTGCGGCGACAGGAACGCCGAGATGATTCGCGCCGACAGGGGTGATCCGTCCTCGTCGACGACTGCGATCGGCGCCATGTGCAGCGTGTCGGACAATGCCGTGGCGGCTGAATAGACCGAGACGGTAAACGTGAAGACGATCAGCATCAGCATGATCGGGTCGCGCATCAGGCTCCACAGTTCCTTGACACCGAGGCGGTAAACGTTCTGGAACGACATCATCGTCAATTCTCCTGCTTGCGTAGCAGCATCAGGGTCGCGCCCAGGATCACGGGTATCGCGACGACGAGCGGCCAGAACTGGGCGCGCAGATCGGAAAAGCCCAAGGCCTTGTTGAACACGCCGCGGCTGATCGTGACCATGTAGGTCGCCGGATAGATCTCGCCGATCAGCCGACCGGTGCCGGTCAGCGAAGACAGCGGATTGATGAGCCCGGCAAACTGCACCGCCGGAATCAATGTGCCGATCAGCGTGAAGAACATCGCTGCGATCTGGCTGCGCGTGAAGGTGGAAGCCAGCAGGCCTATTCCGCTCGACACGACGCTATAGATCAGCACCGCCGCCAGCACCGTCGTGAAGCTGCCCTTGACCGGCACACCGAATGCGATCCCCGCCAGCAGCGTCATGAGCAGGAAGTTGAGCACCGCCAGCAGGATGTACGGCACCTGCTTGCCGATCAGGAATTCGGCTCGTGTGACAGGCGTGACGTACAGGTTGATGATGGAGCCGAGCTCGCGCTCGCGTACGACTGCGAGCGCGGTGAGCATCGCCGGCAGCATCAGTAGCAGCAGCGGGATGATCGCGGGCACCATCGCCGGAAGACTCTTCACATCCGGGTTGTAGCGAAAACGCGCCTCGATGTCGACCTGCGCGTCGGGCGCCGCACCGAGCCGTTGCCGCGCAAGTTCGGCCAGCCAGGCGGCGTGCATACCCTGGACGTAGCCGCGTATCGTCTCGGCGCGCTGCGGCATGGCGCCGTCGATCCACACACCGACCTGCGCGGGGTTACCGCGTTCGACGTCGCGCGCGAAGTTGGGCGGAATCTCGATCGCGAGCGACAGCGCGCCACTGCGCATGCGCCGGTCCAGATCGGCGTAATCGGCAAGCGGTGCCTGCTGCGTAAAGTAGCGGGACCCCGCGATGTTCAACGCGTAATCCTCGCTCAACCCGCTCTGGTCTCGATCAAGGACCGCAAAGCTGAGGTTTTCCACGTCGAGGCTGACGCCGAAGCCCATCACGCACATCAGTACCAGCGAGCCCAGCAACGCGAGAGCTGCCCGCACCGGGTCGCGGCGCAGCTCCAGCCCCTCGCGCCACATGTAGCTGAGCGCGCGGCGCAGACTGAATGAGCCATGCGGTTGCACGCGGGCACCGGCTTCGGACGGCAGCGTTTTTGCCGCGGACACCGGATCGGTTGCCGGATTCTCCCCCGCTTCGTGCGCCTCTCCGCCAGCGTCGATCAGATAGCCGATGAAGGCCTGCTCCAGCGTCGCGGCGCCGCGCGCCTGAACGAGCGCAGCGGGGGTATCGCTTGCGAGCACGCGGCCCGCGTGCATCAGTGAGATCCGGTCGCAGCGCTCGGCCTCGTTCATGAAGTGCGTGGAGATGAAGATCGTCACCCGATCGCGGCGCGCGAGGTCGAGCATCAGCTGCCAGAACGTGTCGCGCGCGATCGGATCTACACCGGAGGTCGGCTCATCGAGGATCAGCAGCTCGGGCCGATGCACCATCGCAACCGCGAGCGAAAGCCGCTGCCGGATGCCGAGCGGCAGACTTTCGGGTAGCGCGTCGAGCGAGTCGGCAAGACCGAAGCGGCTGACCATCTCGCTCACCCGCGCCGGAATGTCGTGCTCGGGAACATGAAAGAGGCGCGCGTGCAGCACAAGGTTCTGGTGAACCGTCAGTTCGCCATACAGTGAGAACGCCTGCGACATGTAGCCGACCCGGCGGCGGGTGTCCGTGTCGCGCGGATCAACGGCACGGCCGAACAACGTGGCCACTCCCTCGCTGGCTGGCAGCAGGCCGGTGAGCATCTTCATCGTGGTCGACTTGCCGCAGCCGTTCGAGCCGAGAAAGCCGAAAATTTCCCCCCTGCGGATCCGGAAACTGACGTGATCGACCGCGACGAAGTCGCCAAAGCGCATCGTCAGGTCGTGCGCCTCGATCGCGATGTCGGTATCCGCGCCGTCCTGAAGCGGTGTGATCCTGATGGGCTGGTGGCCGCGCCGTTTGTCTTCGGGCAACAGTGCGATGAAGGCCGCTTCCAGCGTCTCGCAACCGGTGCGTCTGAGCAGCGCGGCCGGCGTACCCGTGGCGAGTACGCGGCCGGCGTCCATCGCCACGAGCCAGTCGAATCGCTGCGCTTCATCCATATAGGCGGTGGCGACGATCACGCTCATGCCCGGGCGAGCCTCGCGAATGCGCGTGATGAGGCTCCAGAACTGCGCGCGCGCGAGCGGATCGACGCCCGTGGTCGGCTCGTCGAGAATCAGCAGGTCCGGATCGTGAATCAGGGCGCAGCAGAGTCCGAGCTTCTGCTTCATGCCGCCAGAGAGCTTGCCTGCGGGGCGCGCAAGAAACGGATAGAGGCCTGTGCTGCGCGTCAGTTCGTCGATGCGGCGGCGACGCTCGCGGGCATCGTGACCGAACAGGCGGGCAAAGAACTGCAGGTTTTCCTCGACGGACAGCGTCGGATACAGGTTCTTGCCAAGCCCTTGCGGCATGTAAGCGATGCGTGGACAGACTTCGTCGCGGTGGCGCGCTGACACCATGTTTGCGCCGAGCACTCTGACTTCGCCGTGCTGGATCGCGCGGGCGCCGGCAGCGAGCGCAAGCAGGCTCGATTTGCCAACGCCGTCGGGCCCGATCAGCCCGACCATGCAACCAGCGGGAACATCGAGCGTCACGTCGTCAAGCGCGCTGATCTTGCCGTAGCGCAGGCTCACACCACGCAGGCGGACGACTGCCGGCGCGGCGCCTGGCGCGGCTGGTGTCGCCGTGTTCACTGCAGCACCCGGATCGCCAGATTCGCGGGCCATCTGGCCGCCGGGTCGATCCTGACCCACGCCACGCCGGGTAGTCCGGTCTTGACGAGCTTCAGATGCTGGAGAAGCAGTTCGCGGCTGATCCGGGCCTTGACGCGGAACATCAACTTTTGCCGCTCGCTGACAGTCTCCACGGTCTTCGGCGTGAACTGCGCGGTGCTCGCGACGAACGAGACGGAGGCGGGAATGACATATTGCGGCGCCGCGTCGAGCACGATGCGGACCTCGGTGCCGAGCGCCACCTTGCCGGCGGCCTCCTCGGGCAGGAAGAACGTCATGTAGACGTCGGACAGATCGACCATGTTCAGGACCTTGCCACCGGCGGGAAGCACTTCGCCTGGCTCGGCCACGCGGTACTGGACCCGCCCGTCACGCGGCGCGGTGAGCTGACTGTCCGTGATGTCCGCATTCACGCGGGCGAACGTCGCCCCGGCGGCGGCGATCATCGAGCGTGCGGCGACCAGTTGCGCGCGGGTGGCGTTGATCGCGGCGTTGCCGGCGGCCACCTGCGCTCTCGCGGCGCTCACAGCGGCCAGCGCGCTGCGCTCGCGCGCGCGATCGTCGTCGAGTTCCTGCATCGACGAAGCGCCTTCGCGCGACAGCGTTTCCGAGCGCGCGAGCTTGCGTTGCGCGGCGTCCAGCTCGGCCTCTCGCTCGATGACGAGCGCCTGCGCAGCGGCCTTGTCGCTCTCGCGCTGCGCGACCTGGGCCTCGACGCTCGCCGCGTTATTGACCGCTTGCTGGCGCTGGGCCTGCGCTTCGTCGAGCTGCGCCTCAAGCACCTGCACCTGCATCTTCGCGAGCGGCTGCCCGGCCTTCACGAAGTCGCCCTCATCGACATCGATGCTGTCCACCCGGCCGGCAAGTTTCGTGTCCACGTCGATCTCCGTGGCCTCGATGCGTCCGTTGCCGCTCGCGAAACCCTCGCCCGGCCCCGTGTCGCGCAGACGGGCCCACGCGTAGTAGCCCGCAGCCGCAATGACGAGGGCCAATGCAGCGGCAGGTATCAGTTTCTTCGTCGGAACGTTCATGGTGTCTGATCCTGTGGTGTAGAAGGCTCCGCGTTTGCCGGCGACGCAGACGGCGCGCCGGACAGCGGCAGCGAGCCGCCGCCGAGCGCCGCATAGAGCGCGACGCGGCTCGACAGCAGCTCGCCGCGGGTCTGCACAAGTTGCTGCTGCGCGGCGAGCAGGTCGCGCTGCGCATCGAGGACTTCGAGAAACGGTGTCGCGCCGCTGTCGTACCTCAGTCTGGCGAGTCGTGCCCGCTCCGTCTGCGCCGCGAGCGTTTTACGCGAGATGCTGACCTGGGATGTCAGCCAGTCGCGGGCCGACAATGCATCGGCGACGTCGCGGAACGCGGCCTGGATGGACCTTTCGTATTGCGCGACTGCCTCTTCGCGCTGCGCCTGCGCCAGTTTCAGGTTGGCCAGGTTGCGTCCGGCATCGAAGATCGGCAGCGAGAGATCCGGCAGGAACAGCCACGTACCCGTGCCTGACGCGAACAGGTTGCGCAGCTCCGTACTGCTCGTGCCGAACGAACCAGTCAACGAGATTCGCGGAAAGAATGCTGCTCGTGCTGCACCGATGTTTGAATTGGCTGCGCGCAACTGGTGCTCGGCGGCGACGATATCGGGGCGGTTTTCCAGTAGCGCCGATGGCAGCCCCGCGCCCAGATCGTTGCGCACGCTCGCGTCGTCGAGCGCCTGCGGCTCGGGCGACAGGCGCGGCGGCGCGCCGACCAGCAGTTCGAGCGCGTGGGCTTCGGTGGCGCGTGCCTGTTCGAGCTGTGCATCCAGCGTCTGCGCCTGCTGCAGCAGGATTTCCGACTGCTCGAGATCCAGCCGGGAGATCGCCCCAACCTCGAAGCGCCTGCGAAAAATGCGCAGCGACTCCGCGCGGCTCGCAATCGTTTCGCGCGTCAGCGCAATTCGTTCGTCGTACTGGCGAATCACCAGATAACTGTCCGCGACCTGTCCGATCAGGCTGACGGTTGCAGCACGTTGAGATGCCTCGCTCGCGAGGAAATCTTCGAGCGCCGCGTCTTTGAGGCTACGCACGCGCCCCCAGAAATCGAGCTCCCAGTTGCTTTCGACGAGGTCAACGTTGTACAGGCTGCTGATCATCGGCTGATTTGCCAGAAAACCACCCGGCGTGCGCAAACGTGCGTACGAAGCGCCTGCGGATATCGACGGAAACTGGTCAGCTCGTCGGATGCCATAGCCGGCGCGCGCCTGCTCGACCCGCTGCACGGCGATGCGCAGGTCGCGATTATGAGCAAGTGCCTGCTCGATCAACGCCTGCAGTTGCGGGTCGGGAAAGTAGTCACGCCAGGGAGTCCGGGTCACCGCTCCGGTGCCCCTGTCCAGCGCATCGGCCGGCCACGCATCGGAAACCGGCAAGGACGGGCGTTCGTAATGCGGAGCGAGCGACATGCAGCCGGACAGGGCTACACCGAGCGCCACCAGCACGGTACCAAGCGTGTACGTCCGGTGACTGTTCCGCGTTCCGGGAGTCCCGTGAAGAGAAATCTGATTGCGCATTGATTCGTCGGTGTATCGATCTGCAGAGAATTGTCTGCGACGCGACGCACCGCCCGCTATCAGTGGACCAATACAGATTCCTGTAGGGCTTCGCCTACAATCGCCGCGCAAGGAATTGGAGAGACCGCGGCGGCTTCAAATGTGTGACATCTCGCGACCAACGCCGCAAGTGACTACGTCGCTACCAGGATGCTGGAGAAGAAGGTGTTCGAGAAAATGAAGCGATGTGTGCGAATCGCACACTTCAAACGAGCAGGCCGTGCTCAACCGCATAGCGCGCCAGTTCCGCATTGCTGCCGATGCCGAGCTTGTCGAAGATACGTGCCCGATAGGTGGTGACAGTCTTCGGGCTCAAATGCAGAAGCTCGCCGATGCCGATCAGGCTTTCGCCCTTCGCAATCAACTTCAGTACTTCAAGCTCGCGATTGGACAGCGCCTCATGCGATGCAGCAGTTCGGCCGCCGAGCATGACCGCGAACCTCTCGGCGAGCGAGGGACTGACATACTTCGCGCCGGTCGCCGCCTTGCGCACCGCCTCTATGAGCGTCGTGGTCGGGCTATCCTTCGTCAGATAGCCCGACGCGCCCAGCTTCAGCGCCCGCATCGCATAGATCTCTTCCGAGTACGTGCTGAGAATCAGCACCGCGAGGCCCGGATGGTCGGCACGAAGCGACTTCAGCAGGTCCAGCCCGTTCTTGCCCGGCAACGCGATGTCAACGAGCGCGACGTCAAAGTGCTGCGTCTTCACGATCTGCAGCGCATCGGGCGCGGTCCCTGCCTCGCCGTCGACGCGAATGTCGCTCGCCGCACTCAACATCAACCGCACACCGTTGCGCGCGACCGTATGGTCGTCAACGAGCAGGACTTTGATCTGTTCTGTTTCCACTTGGTCAGTTTTCCAATGGCAAACGCAACACAACGGTCGTGCCGATGCCGGGCTGGCCGGTAATCGACAGTTCGCCGCCAAAATGAAGCGCGCGCTCGCGCATCCCGATGATTCCCCACGACTGCCGCTTCGGGTTGCTTTCAAGCTCGATTCCCTTGCCGTCGTCGCGGACCTCGACAATGAGACTGCCCGCGTCGCAACTTGCGCAGATCGACACATGTGACGCATCCGCGTGCCGCAGCACGTTGGTTAGCGTCTCCTGAACGATGCGAAACAACATCGTATTGCGGTCCGGGTCCAGATCGACCGCCTCCGCAGCGGCATCGATCACGCATTCGCAGACAAGGTCCCCGCGCATTTCGATCTGGTTCGCGTACCATGCAAGCGCCTCCCAGACGCCTAGCTGGTCGAGCACGCTCGGACGCAGATCAGTGATTACGCGGCGCACTGCAGCAATGGCGTCGTCAGCAAGGCGGGCCGCGTCAGCGAGAAGCGCGTCCGGTGACTGCCCTGCGCGCGCGGCGCGCTCCATCGACACCGACACATGCGCCTTGATCCCCGTCAGAAGGCTGCCGAGCTCGTCGTGGATTTCCTGGGCGATCCGTTTGCGCTCGTACTCCTTGATTGTTTCCTGGTGGGCGGCTAGAGAGCGCACTGCCTCACTCGACTGACGAAGCACTTCCTCCGCAAGCTTGTTCTGCGTGATATCGACGAGAATGCCCTGCACGAACAACCGCCGCCCAGTCTCGTTGCGCACCGGTTGCGCCTCATCCCGGAACCACAGTACGTCGCCATTGCGCGCAACGAGCCGGTACTCAATGCGCATCCCGCCTTCACCCGCCGCGCGCGCTTCACGCACGCGTTCGCGGTCGTCCGGATGCACCCGTTCCTCGTGTAGTCCGTTGGCAAGCCACTCGTCCGCGGAAAAGCCAAGCGTAGCGATCTGCGGGCTCACATATTCCAGCCGCGCAGGCTGATCTGACGACGCCAGGTACGTAATCGCATGAATCTGCTCAACCAGCGTGCGGAACTTCGCCTCTGCCCGATGTTTCGCGTCGAGCATCTGCTGAGCGTGGAGCATCCGATGAATCGCGGCGGGCAACTGCCTCAGATACAGCTGATCCGCGTCCTTACCGAGGTAGTCGCGCGCGCCGCGTCGCATCAGCTCCGCTGCGACGGCAGCGCTGTCGCCCCCCGTCAATACCATCACCGGCACCGAGATCTCGCCGGCCTCGTTCGCAAGGGCTGCGAGGAAATCAAGGCCGGTCTGGTCAGGCAGATGATAGTCAAGCAGCACACAGTCGGGTTTATGCTCCGCGACCACGCGCAGTCCATCGCCGCCGGTTTCCGCTTCGATCAGCACAAAATCGTAGGTATCGTCGGCAGCAAGGGCGCGGCGACACGCCATCCGGTCGACGCTGTCGTCATCGACGAGAAGTGCGTGAATCTGCGGTTTGGTCATCGTTCTTTTCGTGGCCGCTCTCATCAACCCGTCACGGCATTTCGCTGATCGACCAATACAGGTCGATCGAACGCATCACCTCAACGAACTGCCGGTAGTCCACCGGCTTCGCCATGTAGCCCGCGACGCTGAAATTGAAGCTGTCCACCTTGTCCTGCTGTTCTTCGGACGTAGTGAGCACGATGATCGGGAAGCGGCGCAGCTGCTCGTCGTTCTTCGCGGCCTGCAGAAACTCGATGCCGTTCATCACAGGCATATTCAGGTCGAGCAGGATAATGCACGGCTTCTCGTTCGCCGGGTCGCGTAGCCAGGCCAGCGCGCACTCGCCATTCTCCTGCTGGACGACGGGGTTCGTCACGTGAATTTCTTTCAACGCGCGACGGATGGTCATTACGTCAACCTCGTCATCTTCTACTACGAGGATCGGCTGGTGCGCCACTTTCATGCGGGAGTCTCCTGACCGGAATGCATACCGGGGGTAACGGGAAAGGTAAAGTAAAACGTGCTTCCGACGCCGACCGTTGATTCGACCCAGACTCTGCCGCCATACATCTCGACGATCTTGCGCACAAGCGTCAGGCCGACGCCGGTGCTCTCGACGCGGTCGCGCGGCACGAGCGTCTGAAACAGCTGGAAAATGCGCTCGAAGTGCCGGGATTCGATACCGACTCCGTTGTCGGCGACTGAGAATTTCCAGCGATCATCTTCGCGGACGCAATCGACGCGGATGTCGCCGGCCGGCTTGTCGATGTACTTGATGGCATTGGATATCAGGTTCTGGAAAACTTGCTGAATCCGCGTGCGCTCACCCACGAGCGTCGGCAGCGACCGCGCGATGCTCACCTTGATGTGTGGCGATGGCGCGAGCAAATCGATCACCTCGGGCACCATCACGTTCAGGTCGATCTTCACCGTCGCCTCTTTGACGCGACCGACGCGGGAGTACTGCAGGATGCCGTCAATCAGCGCGCTCATCCGGTGCACGCGTCCTATCAGCAAGCGCATGTGCTCGCGCCCCTCGTCGTCGACTTTGTCCGCATAGTCGGTCGAAAGCCAGTTCGCGAGCGAACCGATTCCACGCAGTGGTGCTTTCAGGTCATGCGACACCACATACGCAAAGTTCGTCAGCTCCTCGTTCGCGGCGCTCACCTCATGCAGCAGCCGCTGACGCTGCTCTTCGGCTCGGCGCCGCTCGGTGATATC
Organism: Paraburkholderia sp. HP33-1; assembly: GCF_021390595.1. Classification (NCBI taxonomy): domain Bacteria; kingdom Pseudomonadati; phylum Pseudomonadota; class Betaproteobacteria; order Burkholderiales; family Burkholderiaceae; genus Paraburkholderia; species Paraburkholderia sp. HP33-1. Next base: position 1,060,163 of record NZ_JAJEJR010000003.1, read on the forward strand.
GCGGACGACGCCGGTGAACATCCGGCGCTGGCCAATCTGCATCTGCGCGACCGCCAGATCCATGGGGAAAGTGCTGCCGTCCTTGCGCTGGCCGGTCACCTCACGCCCCAAGCCGATGATTCGTTTCTCGTCGGTCTCACGATAGCGTGCGAGGTAGCTGTCGTGCTGGTCCCGGTACGGCTGCGGCATCAGCATCGACACGTTGCGGCCAGTCATCTCGGCGGCCGTGTAGCCGAATAGCTCCTCGGCTCGCGGGTTCACCTGATCGATTGTCCCCGCTTCGTCGATCGTGATGATTGCATCGACGGCCGTGTCCACGATCGCACGCATCCGTGCCTCGCTCTCGAGTAGCGCTTCTTCGGCCCGCTTGCGCCGTGTGATGTCGTGGATCGTCGCCATCACGAGCCTCAGGCCGCCGTCGGTTCGCAGCGGCGACAGGCTCACCTCGACCGGAAATTCGTCGCCGTCGCGTCGGCGCGCGTAAAGCTCTCGCCCAATACCCATGGGCCGCGTGCGCGGATCGGCAAAGAAGCTGTCGCGCATGCCGCCGTGAGCTGCACGGATGCCCTCCGGCATCAGGATTTCGACCGGCTGTCCGATCAGTTCGGCCGACGTGTAGCCGAATAGCTGTTCAACCGGAGGGTTGGCGAGCACGATCCGGCCGTCACGGTTAACAATGAGCATCGCTTCGGCGGCCGAAGCCAGCAGCCATTCGAGCGTCTGGCCTTCGAGAATATGCTCTTTCATGTGGCGAGGTTGGGCGGGACGAGGGATAACCTTGAATTATCCCAAAAAAAGAGATTATCGGACATAATCTCCGCAATCTGGCAGATGAAAAGATCCGCGGACACTCCCTTTCCTCTCGCGGGACTCGAGCGAGCCCGTTGATTATCTATTTTTCTAATTGCGCTAATCGGAGTCCCGACGGCGGCTCCGTGAAGTACGAATCAAACAGGGGGCACTTTACCGGCGGGCTGGAAAAGCCTGGCGTGAGGTGCCAGCATTGAGTGATAGTAGTCGGCAAATGTCGGCCGTTCGCGAAATGCATGCGTGCGAGACAGAAAGAGAATTCGAGCGGATCGTACCTGAGCATCATAGCGGGAGGCGAGATTGTCATAGTCGTCTTGTGCCTCCGCGATCGCGAGCATCGTATCCTTCAGGCGTCGCTTTAGTGCGCGATACCTCGCGTCGACTTTCACACGCGGCAAGCGGTCAGAGGCAGCCAGAAAAGACGCCAGTTCGGCGCTGCATCGATACTGCATCGAGTCAAATTGACGGAACGTAGCGGCGTCTTCAATTGCTGCAGGGTTTGGCACCGTCATGCAACTCTGGAATGCGGGTCGGGCGCTGGACGGTGAGTCACCTGTCCTGAGAGCATCGTCTTTTACTACCTGGTTCAACTCCATGACGATCGCTGCTCGTTGCGAGTAGGTGGCAACCGCCCGAGCAAGCGCTGCATCGACGCTATCGACTGCGGTTTTCCGAGCCGTCAACCCCTCGCCGATCACTAGCAGCAGAGAGAAGGCCAAAAACCTGACAACAAGCCCCAAACGGCGACGCCATGCATGGACTCTCATGGCGTTTGGACTGGGCGTCGAATGTCGGCACGCTCGCCTGCCGTTATCGAGCGAGAGCAGCGGCCGATGAAAGTGCGGAGTTAGTCGCAGAAAGGTCACGAGTGGTACCCCTCCAGGCCATAACTACATATGCGGCGCCCGTTCCACAATATGTGGCGATAGTGGAAACAGGTTGCACCGCAGGCTTATTCGGGAATGCAGTGCCGGTGAATTTGTTCGAGCCCGGCCATATCTGTGATCGAAATTTGCTTTCCCGAGCACTGGATCAGCCCCAGGGAACTCAGCCGGGAAAACAGGCGGCTGACAGTCTCAAGCGTCAGGCCCAAGTGGCACCCGATCTCCTCACGCGTCATGCGCAAGTTGAATTCATGAGCAGAGTAGCCGCGGTCGGCATACCGCTTCGACAGATTGAGAAGGAAGGCGACTAGTTTTTCGACAGCATTCATCCTTCCCATTAGCATCAGCAGAGCGGACTCACGCAAGAGCTCGCGGCTCATGAGCTTATGGAGATGGTTCCGCAATCCGAAGTCGCGTTCGCCCAATCTGGAGAGGGCGTCGAACGGCACGGAACAGACGACACTGTCTTCAAGGGCAACTGCGTCAAGCTCGTGCCGCCCCGTACTGATTCCTTCCATTCCGATGAACTCACCGGCGATCTGGAAGCCGGTGATGTGCTCGCGACCGTCGTTATTGACGGCGACAGTCTTCGACGCCCCAACCTTGACGACATATAGATTCCGGAATCGCTCGCCGGTACGAAATATCGCGCTTCCGCGTTTTACCTTGCGGCTTTGTCCAAACACCCCTTTCAGCGCCGACGCCATCTTCGCGTCGTAACCTGCGGGCATGCAGAATCGGCGAGCGTGGCAACTTGTGCAGCCGGCGCCGCTGGCGGCGGCCATCATTTCCTGCATCGGTGCGCGTTCCGAGCCGTGCCATGTAATCGGCACCGTAGCCTGCGTTCTCGATTCCTGACGGAGGGTCGGAGGGTCCGAATCGACGAGCAAGTGCACCGGTCGATTTCCGATACGGGGTTCACTTAGTCTACTTTGTGCGATCGCGGCGCCGTTCATGTTCATGCTCCAGCAAAGGGATGGGTCACCACCAGCGGTGGCTCCTGGAAGTTAAGCGTGTGATAGCTGCCAAACTTCCAATATCCACATTCTCCGCCGGCGAGATCATGGCAACTATCGGGGATCGATGCGAGAACTTGTAGGCGATCCCCTACATGTCGGCACGTCGAAAGGCCTAGGACGCGAAGAGGGAGAGGAGCTGGCTCGCAATGCCCCCCTCCGCCATCCGATTGATCCTTGTCAATCGCACCCGATGGCAACTCTGCACAATGGAATCTCCCCTTTACCGGAGCAGATAGCGTGAAAATGAAAATCGCTTTACTGATTGCGAGTGCGGCACTCGTTGCCGGGACGAACGTTCAGGCCAACGACGCGCAGCATCCTGCCAGCGCCACGCAAGCAGCACCATCAGTGCAGTCCAGCGAGCGTTTCGAAGAGGCGCGTGCACAGATGCAGAAGATGCTGGCGCAGATGGACCAGATCCATCAAACGAAGGATCCGGCCGAACGGCAGCGTCTGATGGACGAACACATGCGCACCATGCAGGACACGATGCAATCGATGCATGCAATGGGTGGCCCGATGATGATGGACATGATGGGACAGCAAGGCATGGGCGGTGTCCCCAACAAGACTCAGAGCGGCAAGCGCGGATCGGGCGTAAACGAACGCATCGACATGATGGAAAAGCGCATGGACGTGATGCAGATGATGATGGAACAGATGCTCAAGCAACAGAAAGCGCCGGCCGCCGTGCAGTAAATGCGCCCCGTTACAACTGAGGAGATGCAACATGATGTATCACTGGACCGGGATGGCCGGATACGGGCTGGCACACTGGATCGCCTTTCTTGTCATGGCGGTGGTGCTGCTTTACCCGATCGGCCGGATCCTGAGGCGAATCGGCTTGTCCCCTCTCTGGTCGATTCTGGCACTGGTACCGTTGCTGAACCTGCTGGGGCTCTGGGTGCTTGCATTTGTCGACTGGCCGCAACCGGATGCCGGGAAGTCGAGCTAGGCCAGCAAGACGCGAGTGCGTGCGGTGTTCCAGAGAGGCGACCTTCATCGCGGGCGATAGCAAGCCACGCGACGGGACAGCGCGCCAGGAGCAAACGCATGAACTCCGTGACGCAATCACCTTTGATAATTGGAGGAACAGCTATGAGCGGATTTCCCGCATTTAAAGACGTCGTACGTGGAGTCTCCAACCAGATGCGAGCCCTGCGTGAAACGCAGCCGGACCTGATGACTGCTTTCAGTCAGCTCGCGACTGCTGGCACGAGGGACAGTGCTCTGGACAGGAAAACGCGGGAACTGATCGCACTGGGTATCGCCGTGGCCGGCCGGTGCGATGATTGCATTGGCTTCCACGTTCAGACGCTGGTGAAACTTGGCATGACACGGCAGGAACTCGAAGATGCGATGGCTACAGCAGTCTATATGGGCGGCGGCCCGTCGATGATGTACGCCACCCATGCGCTAGCAGCGTTCGAAGAGTTCTCCTCCTGACAGGTGAAGCGGGTGGTCGACAATGCGCCGCAATTTCTGGTTCGGGTGCCAATCGAACTGTTGCGCCAGCTCGGCCAGCGTCCGCTCGCCTTTGACCGCTGCCAGCGCCACCTTCGCTTTGAACGCCGCTGAGTGCCTCTGTCGGATTCTCTTCGTCCTTTGCCTGCACCATCGCTGGCTCAGGCCCCGGACGTTCCACTTATCCGGCCGTCCGCAACTGCGCGGCCATCTCTCAAGCGCCCGGACGCATGCCGCCCGTCAGCATCTGCATGATGCGTCGAGTGTCATTGTCCGAAGCGACGAGAGGAGCCAGCAGCGCATCGACGTGCATTTCGCCTTTCACGAAGCGCTTGTCAGTACTCGTGGCAGCCCGCGGCTAATGCAGATCCGCACCACGCTCTATGAGCAGACCGAGCGCTACCGCCGCCTCGAACTCAACGTTCCGCAGAGGAACCGTGACGTCGCCAACGAACATCGCCAGTTCGCCGAAGCCGCAATCGCCCGCGACGTGGCCACAGCCGCACGCCTGATGCACGATCACATCAACCGCACGACCGAAGGCATCATCCGCGCGTTGTCGGACAGTGCGGTGCCCAAAGCCTCCACCGCCGCCTCGCCCAAGCGCGCTGCAACGGGATCGCGCACCAGCCGGGCCAAGGCGCCTGCCGCTGCCAAGGCCACCCCCGCCGCCAAGGCACCGGCAAAGCGCCGCACAGCAACGGCATCGAAAAAGAAATCTGCGTAGGCGTCGCTCATTGGACGCCGGCGGGCCGCCCTTGCGCGGGGCGCCATCGAACGCTTTGCCCCCGGCATGGCGTTGAGATCCTCCTCGCCGCCTGAAGCCGTTGCCGGCCGCGGACTGGTTTCCGCGTGCGCCTTAAAGGTTGAATCAGCCCAGCGTCGCCTCCGCGCTGACTTCAAAACTGCGCCGACTCGCATGGTTGGCCGCTCGACGCCCCGAGAACACGCAATCAGCCGCGGACAAGCCACTGACATAAAGGTTGGACGGCAACCCGATGGCAGTTCTGCCTGCTGCGTAGAGGCCTGAAACGGGAGAACCATCCTCGCGCAACACCTGTCCGCTGTCCTCGTTCACCCGCAGCCCGCCGACCGACATGCAACAGCAGGGAAACAGCTTGCTCGATACCGAGACGTCGACCGCATAGAAAGGCCCTTCACGCAGCGCGTGGCATTCCGCCCGGCCTTTGCCAAACTCGTCGTCCTCCAGGCCGTCTGCGATGCGGTTGTAGCGAGCGACCGTCGCTGAAAGCTCGGCCTCGGGGATGTTCAACTTTCTCGCGAGGTCCGCCAGGGTACGTCCCTTGCGGGTCTGGAACCCCAGTGCCAGCACGAGCGGAATGCGCATGAAGGGAAAGAGGTTTTCGAGAGCGGCTTCGCGCCAGGCTCCCCGGTAGAGCGCCCGGTCGAGAATGATGTAGCCCTTGCCGTTGTTATGCTCGTTCATTGCCCGTCCAATGGTCGCGCCATACAGCGCCTCATTGACATAGCGCCGACCCGTTGCATTCACGAGGATACCTTTGGGCCATTGAGTCGGCGGGTTGATGAAGCGCCAACTGCTGACCCTTTCCATCAAGTCCGCTTTGCCACCTGCAGTCTGGCCCAGACGTATGCCGCTGCCGTTATCCCCTCCCGGCGAGCCCATTGCCATACCGGCGACATACTTCGGCGCATAGCTCGCCACCATCTGGCGGTTCCAGATGAATCCGCCGGCACTCAGGCACACGCCTCGCGTAGCACGAATGCGCTGCAGAACGCCGTGCATGCGCAGCAACTCGTCGGCCTTGCGCCAGTAGCGGTTGGCTTTGCGCTCGTGTCGGGCGTACCCAGGCATCGAGCTCGGCAGCTTTTGCATGAGTGTCCGCGCGGTTTCCTGCACGGTGGCGAACTCCCGGGCGTATGGGGAATCAGGCGGTATGCGCATGACAGCCACACCGAGAATTTCGCCCTCTGTCGATACGATCATCCGACGTGCTTCCGTGCGCGGCCAGAACTCGACCCCGAGACTCGCGGCGCGCCGCTGCAGCGGCTCGGTCAGATGAATGCCGAAGCCCACTGCCTGGTTGACCGGAGGATGCCAGTACTTGTGTCCTCGCGGCGCCGGCCGGGCTACGTTCTGGTAGACGGCCGCCAGGGTGCTGTCCGGGTGGTACAGGAAATAGCCCGACGGGGGATAGAAAGTCTTGTGCGGATAGTAGCTGCTGTCAAAGCGGACACCGTGGCCGATCAGCCAGTCCAGGTCGCCCGAGCTCCCCGCGCAGAAGCGTTGAAGGGTACTGGGACTGACGACGTCCTTGACCTCCTCGCGCAGGTACCGGTACATGTTGTCGACGGTGTCCTCCACACCAGCCTTGCGCTGGACGACGGTCCCGCCGCCGGAGTAGAAGATGCCGCCGTTCATCGCCGTCGCCCCGCCGCCGCCGAAGGCGTCCACGGCCAATACTTTCAGGCCGTTCTCCGCCGCCTGGAGCGCGGCACTCACGCCGGCGCCACCATAGCCGACCACGACGAAATCAGCGCTAATGTCCCAAGCCACCTGGTCGGGCGCAGCAACGCGCTCGGCCGCTTCCACGCGACTGAACCAGTTGGGCGAATCCGGGCCGAATTCGTGCGGCATATCGTGTCTCCGTCAAAGTAGTTATTGGCAGGCATCCCACTCCAACCAACACCGGGCGGCTCACGTCCTGCTCGCGGCTGCTCTGTAGGTGTGGTCATACCTGGACTTTGACGCCCGGACCCGAGGTCCGCATGGTCCGCCTGGACTAGGCGAGCGACGTGAGACTGACACGCGGACGGCGGAACGCCGTCACGCGCGCGTCGATGAGCCGAACACGGCGTCAGTGGCCCGCGGAGGACCCAGTCGCACCGGGTTGCGGCTTCTTGAGCAGCAGCGCGAGCGGCACACACAAAGCGAGCGCAATGCCGAGCAGCCAGAACGTCTCCGAGAAGGTCATGACCATCGCCTGCTGCTGGATCTGTTCAGCGAATTGGCCGAGTGCGCGCATCTGTGAGTACGCCATGTCACCAGTGCGCTCGTACCAGCCGGCCGCGCTGGTGGCGATGCGCTCCTGGCCGATCAGCGAGTTGGCGCTGACCGCCTCGCGCAGCACCGCGGCATGGAAGGTTTCGCGTCGCTCGATCAGCGTGCCGATGATCGCGAGGCCCATCGAGCCACCGAGATTGCGCGCCATGTTGTAGAGCCCGGCCGCGTCCGCCGAGTCCTCGCGCGCGACGGCTGCCATCGACGCCTGATTGAGCGGCATCATCGCGAGCACCTGCGCCGCGCCGCGAATCAGCTGGGACGCCATGAAGTCGTGGCCGACACTTTGCGCCGTCAGCGAAATGTCGAGCATGCAGCTCAGCGTGAAGAGCAGCAGGCCGCTCACGACCAGCATGCGAAAGTCCACCTTGCCGAGCAGTCGCGGCAGGATCGGCATCATCAGGAAGGCGGGCAATCCCGAGAACAACATGATCGAGCCCGACTGCAGCGCGTTGTAGCCCGCGACCAGACTGAGGAATTGCGGCAGCAGATAGGAGATGCCATAGATCCCGGCGCCGACGGCGGTCACAATGATGATCACACTCGCATAGCGCGGATTGCGCATCAGCGAGAGGCGCAGGATCGGCCTTTTCGCGGTGAACTGTGAGAGCGCGATCAGCGCCATGCCCGCGAGCGAGACCCCTGTCAGCGTGACGATCATCTGCGACTCGAACCAGCGCTCGCGCTGGCCCTCCTCGAGCACCACCGTGAGCGAGCTGAGCCCGATCGCAAGGCCCGCGATGCCGGGCCAGTCCGCCTTGAGGAACGCCTCCCAGTGCGGCCGATCGGGTTTTAGCCCGACCACGAGCAGTGTGACGAGCGCAATGCTCACCGGCAGATTGATGAAGAAGCACCACTTCCAGCCGATGTTCTCCGCGAGCCAGCCACCCACCACGGGGCCGAGCAGCGGGCCGAGCAACACGATCAAGCCGAACACGGTCATGCCCACGGGCAGCTGCGAGAGCGGCAGCCGCGTGCGGATGATGGTCTGCCCCGTCGGGATCATCGCGCCGCCGGTGAAGCCCTGGCCGATGCGTCCCGCGATCATCATGCCGAGCGAGTTGGACCAGCCGCACATCATCGAGAACGCAACGAAAAGCGCCGAGTTCGCGAGCAGGAAATTGCGCACGCCGAACACGCGCGTGAGCCACGCGGCGAGCGGGATCATCACGATCTCGCTCATCAGGTAGCCGGTCGAAATCCACGTCCCCTCGGTGCCGGTCGCGCCAATCTCGCCCTGGATCTGCGGTAGCGCCGAGTTGGTGATCGAGATGTCGAGCGTCGCCATCAGCGCGCCGAGCCCGCCCGCGGCGACGGCGATCCAGTCGGCCGTGCTCGCGCGCGCCTCGTGGGGTGGCGCCATGTGCGTCGCGTGGGTTGCTGTGTCACTCACGATGATTCTCGGCGTCGATACGGCGATCGAGCTCGCGCGCCGAGCGCGTGTCGACCTCCGCGGTCACCGACATCCCCGGCAGCAGCACCCCGCGGGTCTCAGGACCCGTGTCGATGCGGATGCGCACGGGCACGCGCTGCACGATCTTCGTGAAGTTGCCGGTCGCGTTCTCAGGCGGCAGCAGCGCGAATTGCGAGCCGGTGCCTGGCGAGAAGCTTTCCACGACGCCATGCAACGTGTGGTCCGGCAGTGCATCGACGCGAATATCCACGGGCTGGCCCGCGCGCATGCGGCCAATCTGCGTTTCCTTGAAGTTCGCCTCGAGGTAGGTGCGCTGCACCGGCACGACGGTCAGCACGCGGGTGCCGGGTTGCACGTACTGGCCCACGCGCACCGTGCGGTCGCCCACACGCCCCGCGAGCGCGCTCCTCACTACCGTGTGGTCCAGATCGAGCTGCGACTGCGCGGCACTCGCACGCGCGGCCTCGAGCTGCGCACGCGCCTGCGCGAGCTGCGCCGTGAGCGCCGTGATCTGCGTGCGCGCGGCCGCGAGCGCGGCGGTGTCCGCGGCGAGCGTGGCCTGCGCCTCGTCGCGTGTGCTCGTCAAAGCGGCAAGGCGCTCGCCCGTTTCCGCACCGGCGGCGACGACCGGCGCGTAGCGAGTCACCTCGTCGCGCGCGTGCCGCAGGCTCACGCGTGACACCTGCTGCTGTGCCTCGGCCTGCGCGATTTTTGCGCGCTGCTGCTCGATCTGCGCCTGCGCGTTCTGGATGTCGGCGTTGCGCGCATCGATATTGGCATTGGCCTCGTCGAGCGCGACCTGGTACTGGCGCGCGTCGAGCTTCATGAGCGGATCGCCCGCCTTGACGCTCTGATTGTCGTCCACGTAGACGTCCGTGACATAGCCGCTCACCTTCGGCGCGACGGTCACGCTGTCAGTCTGCAGATACGCGTCGTCGGTCGATTCGATGAAACGCCCGACGAGCCACCAGTGTGCGAGCAACGCGGCCGCGGCCACCAGCGCCGCCAGCACAATGCCGATCAGCACGAAGCGCCTGGTCCCGCGGCGCGCTGGGCGCGCCGTCTCGCCGGGCATGTCGCGCGTCGGCGCGCCTGCAGTCGTTGACATATTTGTTTGCCTCAGAAATATTCCAGTCGGAATATTTATTCCATCCGGAACAAATATGTCAAGTGATATATTTCTGGCGGCGAAACCGCAACGCGGCAACACTGAGGGGGATCACATGAGCAAGAGCAAACCATTGCGTCGCCCGCCGGAGGGGGGCTATGCGCGCGGCGACGAAACGCGCCGCAAGATCATCGACGCGGCGATCCACCTCTTTGGGCAGCATGGCTTCGACGGCGCTTCCACGCGCGACATTGCCGCGCGCGCCGGCGTGAACGCACCCGCGCTGCAGTACTACTTCGAGAACAAGGAGGGGCTGTACCGCGCCTGCGCCGAATCGCTCGCCGACGAGTCCTGGCAGGTCTTCGAACCGGCGGTGCTGCGCGCACGCGAGGCACTCGCGCGCAATGCCGGCACCGAGGCGTTGATTGATGCGTTCATCGGCATCCTCGAAGCCGTGGCGGACCGCACCATCGTGAAGCGCAGCAACCCGGACTCACGGCTCTTCATTGCGCGTGAGCAATCCGGCAGCGAGCCCGAGATCGGTTCGAACGTTCTGGACGAGCGTCTGCGCGCGCCGCTCAACGAGGTCAACGCGGCACTGCTTGCACGCATCAGTGGCCGCCGCGCCGACGATCCGCTCACGATCGTGCGCATGATCAGCCTGCACGGGCAGTCGCTGCTGTTCAACTTCGCACGCCGGTCGGTGCAGACCTTGCTCCGCTGGGATGACATCGATGCGAAGAAGGCCGACTTCCTGAAGAAGGCAATCTGCGAACAGTCCCGGGTGATGCTCCAGCACTGGGCGCATGAGCGCGACGCGCGGCGCGCGAAGTGAGCGCCGCCGCGGTTCGATACCGAGCCCAAACTTACGCGGTCTTCTTGAGGTTGCCGCAGAAGATATTGACGAAGCCGTCGGCGGGGCTGGTTCGCACGACGAGCGCGTAGTCTCCTGAACGCAATTCGTTCAGTGCAATAGGCACCCTCTTGGACATCCACCTGCTGAGCTGCGGGAGACGATCGCCGAGGACAACCTGGTCATTCATTGCAATCACAGGTTTGGGCCCGAGGTCGCCACACATGCCCGGATAGATGTAGGTATAGAGATGCGGGGGTTGTGCCACGTTCGAGGGTACGCCGCCCACAAAGAGCACAATTTCCGTTGCGTCGCCCACCGGCACCAATGTCGCTTGCGCAATCTTTCCCGCATTTTGCGATGTGGCGGTGAGCGGAATACTGATCCGCTCACTCGGGGGGCTTGCTATTGCCGTGCTCCAACCCGATGTCAACGCGCAAACGATTGCCAACGTCGGCAAGGATATCCCTTTCATCGCCGACCTCCTTCATCAAGCACTCGCCATAGACGGATTTGACTATAGTCCGTTTCTGGAGGATTGCTTGATTCTGATGGACGAATCCCGGCGACGTGAGGGAACTCCGTTATCTGGCAACGCGGCTCTGACTAATTTGCGTCAATACGCTTTTCCAGCGTCTTCGTGAATCGCTTAGCGCGCTCGTCAATAGACTTCACTATTGCTCTCCGCAAAAAATGAAGATGTACTGGTAACCGTCGCCGAGAACCAGCGGCGTCGCTGGTTCTGGATGAACGCTTCAACCGATCTCTCCGCTTGTCACTGCTCCGACGCCCGTCGCTGATTCAGAAGCAGGTCGTTGGGTGGATTCAGCACGCACCGCACACCCGCCGGGTGATAAATGTACGCCACGCAGGAGTTGCAAGCCGTGCATCCCGACCGAGTGAGCGCCCCGCTCCTGAACTTGTTGACCAGATCGGGGTCGTGAATCAAGGGCCGCGCCATCACCACGCAGTCAAACCCCTCTGCCATTGCTTTTTCCACACTGGCCATCGAATGCACCCCGCCAAGAAAAGCCAGCGGCAAGCGCACCGCTGCGCGGATCTTGCGCGAATGCTCCAGAAAATACATCTCATGGAAGTCGATCTTTGGAGCACCGAGGCCGGCGAGCTTGAACGCCATAGCCCCGAGGCTGAACTTCTTCTGCGCCATGACCTCTTCCATCGCCTTCTGATTCAGGTTGCCGCCGAAGATGTACCAAGGTGAGTCGACATTGCGGCCACCGGACAGCACCAGCATGTCGGCACCGGCCTGCTCGAGCGCGCGGGCGGTGACCACGCCGTCCTCGGCGGTGGCACCTTTGGGCACACCATCGGACACGTTGATCTTCGCGATCACCGCCATGTCCTTTCCTACGGCATCCTTGACAGCTGCAAGCAGCCGCGCGGGAAAGCGCACGCGGTTCACCGCGTTGCCGCCGTAGACGTCGGTGCGCTTGTTGTCCAGCGGGGAGATGAACTGGTTCAGCAGATAACCGTGGCCCATATGAATTTCGGCCACATCGAAGCCTGCCTCGCGACATAATTTGGCCGCCTGCACGAACTCCTGGATGACCTGGCGCATGTCAGCCTCGTTCATGGCCCGACGCAGGTAGTTGCCGGCGAACAGCCCTGCCTTGTTGATCCCCCCGGATGCGCTCATCGCACGTTGGTCCAGCTTCAGGCTCGTGACAAAGGAGCCACCGTGAGTGATCTGCATCGAGGCTTTCGCGCCTCCCGCGTGAATGGCGTCTGCGAGCACGCGAAGGTCCGGCAGATTCTCTTTCTGGAGTACGAGCTGGTTGGCCAACGTCCGGCCGACTTTGCTCACCGCACCGTATGCGACAGTCGTCATGCCGACGCCACCGGCAGCCACGTCACCATGGTGCTTCACCAGCGCCTTCGACGGTGCCCCGTCCACGGTCATCGCCTCGTTCGCCCCTGACCTGACGAAGCGGTTACGCAATGTGATCGGGCCGATCTTGATCGGATCGAAAGGGCTCGGTACTTGCGACATATTGTTGTCTCCTCTTCAATTATGGAATCGCAAATTCAGCGTCGGGTGCTTGCGAGGCGGCGTGGCACGCTACTGCAACAACCCGCGCGCCCTCGCCATGGTCATCGCGGTGTCTTCGATCATGTCCTCCTGGCCGCCCACCATGCCCCGGCGGCCCAGATCGACCAGCAGGTCGCGCGCCGGGATGCCGTATTTCTTCTCGGCACGCTTGGCAAAGAGAAGGAAGGAAGAGTACACGCCGGCATAGCCGAGCGTGAGCGCGTCGCGGTCGATGCGCACCGGGTGGTCCATCATCGGCAGCACCAGATCCTCGGCCACGTCCATGATCTTGTATAGATCGACGCCAGTCTCGATGCCCATCCGATTAGCCACCGCGACGAACACTTCGAGCGGCGTGTTGCCCGCTCCCGCGCCCAGTCCATTGGTCGAGCCATCGATGCGTGTCGCGCCCGCTTCGATCGCGGCAAGCGAGTTCGCCACGCCCATCGCGAGATTGTGGTGGCCATGAAAGCCAATCTCGGTCTCAGGCCTGAGCGCCGCTCGCAACGCCTGCACCCGGTCCGTTACGTCATCGGGCAGCAGATAGCCTGCTGAATCGGTAATGTAGACGCAGTTCGCGCCATAGCTCTCCATCAGCTTCGCCTGGTCCGCCAGCTTCTCGGGCGAATTCATGTGCGCCATCATCAGAAACGTGCCCGTGTCCATCTCGAGCTTGCGTGCGAGCGTGACGTGTTGCTCCGACACGTCGGCTTCGGTGCAGTGGGTACAGATACGGATGGTGTGCACCCCGAGATCGCGCGCCATGCGAAGGTGATCGACGGTGCCGATTCCCGGCAGCAGCAGCGCGGAAATCTTCGCGCGCTTCATGGCCGGCACCACCGCCTTGAGGTACTCCTCGTCGGTATGGCGCGGAAAGCCGTAATTCAACGAAGCGCCGCCCAGACCGTCGCCATGCGTGACTTCGATGAGCGGCATGCCGGCCTCATCGAGTCCCTTCGCCACCGAGACCATCTGCTCGACGGTGATCTGATGGCGTTTGGGATGCATGCCGTCGCGCAGCGTGTTGTCGTGGAGGGTGACCTTCTTGCCCTTGAGGTTCATGTCTTGTCTCCTTCGGCTTAGGCGCAAACGCGTTCAAGCGTGAGTTTCCCGGCGAGGATTTCCTCCGCGAACATTTCCCCGGTACGCGCCGCTGCTGCCGTCATGATGTCGAGATTGCCGGCATATTTCGGCAAATAATCGCCCAGACCCTCGACCTCCATGAAGACCGACACACGATGTGTCTCCGGATCGATGACAGGGCCATTCACCAGCTTGTAGCCGGGCACGTACTTCTGCACCTCGGTGATCATCGCGTGCACGGACGCCTCGATCTCGGCCGCCCGGGGGGCGTCCTCGGTGAGGCAGTAAATCGTGTCGCGCATGATGAGCGGCGGCTCGGCCGGATTGATGACGATGATCGCCTTGCCCTCATCCGCGCCGCCCACGGTTTCGATCGCACTGGCCGTGGTCCGCGTGAATTCATCGATGTTCTTGCGCGTACCCGGACCGACCGAGCGCGACGATACCGAAGCAACGATCTCCGCATACTTCACCTTCTGCACGCGGGAGACCGCGGCCACCATCGGAATGGTGGCCTGGCCGCCGCAGGTCACCATGTTCACGTTCATCTCACGCTTGCCCAGATGTTCGGAGAGGTTGACCGGCGGCACGCAATACGGACCGATGGCCGCCGGCGTGAGGTCGATCATCAGCACGCCTAGCGCATTCAGCTTGCGTGAATTCTCGGCATGCACGTAAGCGCTGGTAGCGTCGAAGGCGATCTGCACGCCATCGGCCAGCACATGCGGCAGCAGCCCGTCCACGCCAGCCGCGCTCGTCTTGATACCCAACTCGCTCGCACGCCTGAGCCCGTCGGAATCCGGATCGATCCCGACCATCCAGACCGGCTCCAGCACTGCGCTGCGCTTTAGCTTGGCCAGCAAATCGGTGCCGATGTTTCCGGGACCGATGATCGCGCATCTGATTTTTTCCATGGTCAGTACGCTCCAGTCAGAGAAAGTAGTCCTTGTTTTCCTGGCCCATCAACACGGAGCCCCACCCCCGTCCATAGATTTCGAACTGGTTGGCAATGTGTTGTCGACCGACCATGATGTCGTTCATGATCCGGCCATAGGGGTTCTTGTTGTAGACCGCCGCGCCGCCCACGGCCTTGAAAAGGCGCGCGGCGGCAATCGACACGCGTTCCGGGGGAAGGCTCGCCTGGAACCGGTATTGCGAGCGCAATTCGACCGGAGGCAATTCACGACGCTCGGCATAGGACCACAGCACGTCGAAGTTGCGCTGCAGGATCAGCTTGAGCTGATCGACCTCGTTTTGTGCTTCAGCAATCGCCAGCGTCGCGATCGGGTCCTGCGTGGTGCGCATGCCAAACAGGTTGGCGCGCGTCTTCGCGGTTTCCTGCATCTGGTCGATCATCCCTTGCAGCGCACCGATGGCCGGCGTCGACACGGCCCGGCAAAACACCTGTCCGTACGGAAGACGATAGAGCGCCCCATCGTTCACCGCGTGGCCCGGATGCTCACACAGGAACCCGCCCATCCCGGACATCACGCGGTAGTCCGGCACGAACACATCGTTGACGACGATGTCGTCGCTTCCCGTCCCCCGCAACCCGGGCGTGTCCCAGGCGTCCACGATTTCGTAGTCGCTGCGCGGCAGCAGGAACGTGCCTTGAGTCGGCTGACCGTCAGGATTGAGGATCATCCCGCCAAGCAGCACCCACTTGCAGTGGGCCGAACCGCTCGAGTAACCCCAGCGTCCGCTGAAACGGAATCCGCCTTCGACCGGCGTCGCCTTGCCTCCGGGCATGTATGTCGAAGATGCGAGGGTGCTGTCGTCTTCGCCCCACACCTCCTGCTGCGCACGTTCGTCATAGCAGGCGATCTGCCAGGGGTGCACCGCCACGACGCTATAGACCCACGCGGAGGACATGTCGCCCTCACCCAGGGCCATCACGATGTCGAAAAAGACGTTCGGATGCATCTCGTAGCCGCCCCAACGCTTCGGCTGCAGCACCCGGAAAAGTCCCGCCTCCTTGAAGTCGGCGATGGTCTCGGGGGGGATCTGCCGGCCGCTTTCCCCAAGCTTTGCCCGTTCCCGCAGCGTCGGAATCAATGCCCTCGCGCGCGCGACGAGCTCCTCCGGAGTAGGAGAGGCCTCACCGACTTGATCCAACCTGAGTGGTTTGTTCATATAGACTCCTAAATAGTATTTCGTCCTTGCCAAGATGGGTTAGCGCTCGATTACGCGCTCGGCGGCGCCTGCCAGTGATGGCCCCAGTGGCTGCCGCGCGTCGTTTCAAACACTGTGTGTTCTTTCTCCCAATCCTTCACCAGGCCGCCACAGCCGAATTCCAACGCGAAGCCGCCCGGGGTCCAAACGTAGAAGGACGTCATGTCGTCGTTCACGTGTCGTCCGAGCGATGCCGCCAGCGGCACCTGGTGAGCCGCGACACGGTCAAGCGCCCGCCCAACCTCGTCCATGTCGGGCACCTCGAGCATCATGTGAATGCAGTTCGCCGGGCTCGGCATCTCCGCCAGCGCCAGGCTGTGCTGCCGCGGATTGCAGTGCAGGAAATGGATACGCCCGACTTTGTCCGGGCCGAAGGGGACGTGCAGAATATCCGACATCCCGAAGCCCATCGTTTGCGTCCAGAACTCTTTGGTTGCGTCGAAGTTCAGGCTAGGCAACACCACGTGCCCCATCCCCATCGAACCCGTCACGAAGGCAGACACCCCGATCGGCGAAACAAAACGGGTAAAGTCGGAGATCGGTCCCCAGTACACCTCGATGCGATTGCCGGACGGATCGGTGCAGGTGAACATGTCGGTCACCTTGCGAAGTGCGCACTGCGACGGATTCCCTGCGGAAACCTCCACGTTCGCATTGACGAGCTTGCTGCGCAGCGCGACAAAGTCCGCCTCGCTGCGCATCTCCCAGCCCGAGGCAACCAGGCCGTCGCGATCGCCCTCGACGACGAGCACGCGGTGCTCCCGGCCATCGATCTTCAGATACAACGACCCATCCGGGCCATCGGCAGCAGCCATGCCTACGACCTGAGTGGCGAAGTGCCGCCACTTCCCGAGATCGGTCGTTTGCACGACCAGGTAGCCAAGTTGGTCAATCTTCATGCCCTCTCCTATTGATGGTTTCGTAAAACGTGAACACGCAGGTACGCGCAACGGGGCTGGATGAGATGGCCGCTCTATCCGTCGAAACTGATGCGAACCACGCTCGTATCCGGTACCGCCTGGCAGGCAAGGACATAGCCCTCGGCCAAATCATTGTCGTCGAGCAGGAAGTTGCCGAGCATCGAAACCTTGCCGTCGATCACTTTGCAAACACAGGCGCCGCACCTGCCTTCGCGACACGAATGCGGCGCTGCGAGCCGCGCGCCCAGCATCGCGTCGAGCAACGTTTCGTCACGTGCCCAATCAACCGTGCAGGTCGCCCCATTCAGGCTGACTTCCAGCTTGCTGTCCGGCTCGCCGGATGCTTGCGCGATCGGTTGGCGAGGCGTGTCTTGCGGAGCGCTCGCCAGCGAGACGAAGCGCTCGACGTGCACACGTTTCTTCGTCACGCCGAGGCTCGCGAGCGCCGCCAGCGCGCAGTCCATATACGGCTCGGGGCCGCAAATGAATGCCTCGAAGCTGGCATACGGCCGCGCGAGGGCGGTGAGCAAATCGACACGCGGCAAGCCCTGCACGCTTTCCAGCCAGTGATACACCACCAAGCGCCCGGCATATTGGCTTGCCAACGTACGGAGTTCCTGCGCGAAAATGACCGAGCGCTCGTCGCGGTTGGCATAGACGAGCACGACGCGACCCGTGCCTTCGTGCAAGGCCAATTTGAGAATCGACATGACCGGCGTGACGCCGCTCCCACCGGCGAAGAGCAGGAAGTCGCCGTCAAGCTGGCGCGGCGTAAATGCGCCGACCGGCGGCAGCACCTGCACATCATCCCCGGCCCGCAGGTTGTCGCAGATCCAGTTCGACGCGACGCCGCCCTTCACGCGCTTGACCGTCACCTTCATCGCTTCGCCCAACGCCGGCGAGCTCGCGAGTGAATAACAGCGCATGACTTCACCGCCGTCGCCCGGTATGCGCAAGGTCAGGAACTGACCCGGACGGTAATCGAATCGCGCAGCGTCGTCAGGCCGTGCAAAGACGATGGATTTCGCGTCGTCTGTCTCATCGATTACAGCACTCACGCGCAACGTGTGGAATTGGGAGGCTTCAACAGTCATGGTGCACAATCCATTCAGCAATCGGTCACGCGTGACTCAGGAAGTCGTCAATCTCGCGATTGAAGTACCCTGGCTGCTCGAGCATGAACCAGTGGCCCGCATCGGTGGAGATGACGACGCGCGCATTGGGCACGCGCTGCGCAACCACCAGCGCATGCCGTACCGGCAGGAACTGGTCTTTCGCGCCCCAGAAGCACAACACAGGCATCTTCAATTCGTGCAGGCGATCCGCGTAGACACCGACTCGCATCGTGCTGAAAACTTCAGGGGGCTGCTCGATCCATACCGGCAGGCGCTCGTCGATCGCTTCCTCCGTGATGGTGGCCGGGTCGGCAACGATCAGGTGCAGCACTTTGCGCATGGAGTCCCGATCCGTGAGGCGCTGAGCCACCATGCCGCCCAATGCCTTCAGGCCCGGCATGTCGGCGGCCCAGAGCGCGGGATCCTCCACGCCGCCCGGGCCCATCACGACGAGCCGGTCCACCTTGTCAGGGTGGGTGAGCGCAAACTCGAACGCGATTGCGCCTCCCAGCGAGTTTCCGACAGGGATCACGGAACGCACTTCCTTCTGGATCAGCAGGTCATTCAGCACTTCGACGTGCAGGGTCGATGTGTAGGCGAGGTCGCGCGGCTTGTCCGATAACCCATAGCCAAGGTAGTCAGGCACGAGAACGTGCCAGCCTTGCCTCGCGAAGTAGTCGATGTTCAGCTTGAAGTTCGAGTAGCCGCTCGCACCGACGCCACTGCCGTGGAGAAACATCAACGACGGGCGATCGTCACGTACGCTGCCAAGCTCGTGCAGGTGCAGTTTCAGGTTACCGCGCACGGTCACATAGTGACCGACCGGGATAGGCGTTGCGTTCGACATGGCTTGTTTTCCTGAATATTCCTGACTATTGCTGGCCATTGCTGGCGTTGAGTTCGCAATCGCGTGAGGCTGGATCAAACTATGCCAGGTGATCCGCGAACCCGCATGGTCTGCTTAGACTAGAGGTACCGACTCCTGGCACTAGCGCGTGAGCCGCGTTGCCGAGAATCAGCGCGCGCCCGCTGTGCCCCTGCGCGGGCGCTGCCTCGTCGACCCGGCGGCCAGCGGGCGCAATCGCCATGCAGCGCACATGGCCAACAGGCACAAGCCGCAGACCATGAGGAACACGTCATTGAACGAGGCGAGCCGCGCGGCGGAGTGCGCGGCACCGCCGAGCTGCACGCCGTGCGCGGACAACCGCCATTGCAGGACGACTCCGCACAGGCTGACGCCAATCGAGCCGCCCATCAGGGTCAGGAAGCTGATCGAGCTCGACGCGTAGGACAGCGACTCTGGCGGCAGCTCGCGCATCGCCCCCAGATTCAGCGATGGCAGCACAAATCCCAATCCGACTCGCCCGAACATGGTGATGGCGATCAACCACCAAAGCGGTGTGCTGACATCGAGCCGTATCATCAGCGCGAACGACGCTGCCATCACGAGGAGTCCCAGGCTGACCATCCTGTATGGCGGCTGGCGATCGGCAATCCGGCCCGCGACGGCAAGCGTCACCATCAGAAGCAGGCTCGAAGGCAGAA
Organism: Paraburkholderia sp. HP33-1; assembly: GCF_021390595.1. Taxonomy (NCBI): domain Bacteria; kingdom Pseudomonadati; phylum Pseudomonadota; class Betaproteobacteria; order Burkholderiales; family Burkholderiaceae; genus Paraburkholderia; species Paraburkholderia sp. HP33-1. The sequence continues at coordinate 1,079,640 of NZ_JAJEJR010000003.1, forward strand.
GCACGGAGCCCGTGAACGATGGCGAGAGTCCGAGGGCAACCTGCAGATACACGGGCAGCAGGTAGGTCGAGCCGTATAGCGCAGCGCCATAGGTGCATGCGACGAAGCAACCCATCGCAAACTGGCGATACCGGAAGAGACCAAGGTCCAGCAACGGCTTGACGCTCGTGGCCGACATCCGCCGTTTCAGACGCGCTTGCCATGCGAGGAAGCTGGCGAGCACGGCCAGTGCGCCACCGAGCAGTGCAGCGGCCATTGCCAGCTGCCGGCTTTGCACGGCGACCAGTCCGTTGAGTATGAGCACGGTGCCCGCGCTAGCGAGCAACAACCCCAGCCAATCCAGCGATGAGCCATCGTCGAGTTCCGAAGCCGTGCCGCCTGGCATGACATCCGGTACGTAGCGTCGTGCCAGCCAGACGGCGAGCAGGCAGACAGGGGCCGAGAAGAAAAACGGCGCACGCCATCCGATTGCCTGGATCAGCAGCCCGCCGACGATCGGCGACAAGGCCGGCACCAACACGGTGCCGGCGATGTAGACAGCCGAGACGCGCCCTTGCTCGTGGGGCTGAAACGCCCGCATGACGACCACGGGCGCGATAGGCATCACGGCTCCCGCCGCGATGCCTTGCACCACGCGCGCGATCAGCACAACGGGAAAGTTCCAGGCGAGACCGCCCAACGCCCCACCGGCCACCTGCATCAACATGCAGCCGTAACACACATAGCGGTAGCCGAAGCGCGAGAGCAGCCAGGGCGTGGTCAGCATGGCTGCGGTGTTTGCCGCCATGAAACCGGAGACGACCCATTGCACGCGATCCTGACCGATCTCGAAGTGGCGGCTCAAAACCGGCACGGCAACATTGAAGTCCACGGACGCCATCACAGCAGCCACCAGGGCGACCATGATGGCCAACAACAGCAACCATCGATGTCGCGTGTCGTTACGCTCATGCAGCAGGTGATCTGAATTAGCACGTTCGCCGGTTGTTGCCATCACTTCCCCACAGGCTGGATGTTGTTTCACTGCGAAGGGCCGGGATCCGGGCAAAAAAATAGAAGCACTCGCATGCGTGGCGCACGTCGCGCCAACGCATGCTTGCGCTTCCTCCCCGTTGCTTACCCTGTGGTCCTGGCGATCAGGCGCCGTTGCCTTGTTCCTCGGCAATCTTCTCGGCGGCTTGACGATCCCAGACCGGCAACGCATGCCGCGTGTCTGTTTCGATCTCGAGCCGGGCCGTCATCTCCGGCTTGATGTCAGCGACGTCGACGAAGAATTGCTCGTACCAGCGGCGAAGCTGATAGACAGGCCCGTCGGTGTCGCACAGTAGCGGGTTGTCGACGCGGGTCTTGTGCTCCCAGATATGGACGTCCTGCAACGTCCCGATGCGGTTGCGCTCCGCAACCGCCCTGGTACGCGCCGCGTTTTGCTCTTCGCTCAGATCGGGCCGCTTCTTGACGCTGAAGCCCATGTACAGCCGGAAGGTTTCCGGCGTCACGGGAACCTGGGCGAGAATCTCGATGAACTCGACGGTGTCGCCGGGAAACCGGTTCATCAGATGGGAATGCAGATAGGCCGGGCCGTAGTAGCGCGTTTCGCCACGCATCCACCCGGCGATCTCCTCAGCCGGGACGCCGGGCTTGTCCTTCGGATAGGTCGCGGGCGCATCCGGGTCGGTACCCATCTCCAGAAACTGCCACGCGACATGGCCGTCGAACACGTTCTTGAAGTAGCTCGCGCCGGCGCCCTTGCCTTCGCCATGTACGTAGAAAAAATGCGCCGCATCGACGAGGTTATCCACCAACTCGCGCCCTGTCGTCGCCAGTTTGTGAACACTCATGTCCCATTGCGACCAGGTGTCGTCAAACAGCCCATCGATCCGCGGGATCGCCACTTCGGGCGGCGGTGCCTTACCCTCAGGGTCATGCCAGATGAACAGCAGCCGGTTTTCCTCAAGTGCGTGCCATTTTCGGGTACGGGCGCGCACCGGAATGTGTTTGGCGTACGGGATCGCGGTGCAGCGGCCATTGTCGCCCCACCGCCAGTCGTGAAATGGGCAAGCAACGGAGTCGCCCCTGACTGTGCCCTGCGAAAGATCGCCACCCATGTGGGGGCAATAAGCATCCAGCACCGACAGTGCGCCCTGCTGGTTTTGAAACACCACCAGCTTGGTATTGAATGCGAATACGCCGTGTGGTTTTCCATCCTTGTACTGGTCGGCCAATCCCAGGCAGTGCCAGCCGCGCGCCATGCGTTGCGGCACATTGCTCTGCACTACGTATGGAACGGCCGAAGCGCCGTCTTCACGCAAGTTCATGTCGTACCTCCTTGTCTCCGGTGTGACGATAGTAAGTTTTTCGAGGCGTTCGCGTATCGTCCGGGCGGACCATATACACGCGAAGCAAAATGCTTGATCGAAACTGCCTGGGTAACGCGGACCATTGACGATCCCCCCGGGTCATCGTCCCCTGAAAACCCCACGGCGTTTTTCAATGAACGCGCTCGCGGCTTCCTTGTGGTCATCGCTGAGGAATGTCGCGCCTTCAAGCAACAGGCCGTGATCGATCAACATCTCGGCGCGGTGCCTCAGCACACGATTGAGCGTGGATTTGGTGCCTTGCACGGCAAGCGGCGGGAGTCCGGCGAGCTTGCTCGCAACCGCCAGCGCCGCAGTCTGCAACTCCGCTTCCGGAACGGCCTTGAGCACCAGACCGAGCCGTGCAGCCTCGACGCCGCTCAAACGATCGCCCGTCATCAGGTAGTACTTGGCCGCGCCCATGCTCATCGACAGGGGCCAGGCCAATGCGCCGCCGTCTCCCGCCACGAGACCGACCGGCACGTGGGTATCAGCGAGCTGCGCGTTGTCGGCCGCCAGCACCACGTCGCACATCAGGGCCAACGTCGCGCCCAGACCCATCGCATAGCCTTGCACCGCGGCGACAATCGGCTGTGGCACGTTGAGCATCGCATCCACGAGGCGCGCCGCGCCTTGAGTGATCTCCTCGATGCGTTGCGCGGCGGACGGCGGCTCATCGGGTTCGGCGGCAAACGACTTGATGTCCCCGCCGACGCAAAACGCGCGACCGGCACCACGCAGCAATACGGCACGCACGCTGCGGTCATGGCGCAGTTCAGAGAACACCGTCTCCAGGCCCTCGTGCATATCGCCTCCGACCGCATTCAGGCGATCCGGACGATTGAGTGTCAAGACAAGCAGCGACTCGCTCCGCTCGATGAGCAGGGTCTCGAATCGCCCTCGGTCAGGTTCTGTGATGGTCAAGACATCGGACACGGCGTGGTCCCTCCTATTCAGTTCGACCGGCAGCGATTTCGTTCAGCTTCCGCGCGCGCGCTTCCGCGCGGCCCGGGTCTTCGATCGCCAGTTTCTGCGCATGGACTTCCGCTTCGAGCTGCTCGGCGAGGCTCAAACGTGCAGCCCTCGCGAGGAGATCCTTCGTCAAGCCGACGCTCAGCCCGGGTTTCGAAGCGAGGTTGCTTGCATAAGCCATCGCACGCGGCAGCAGCGCTTCGGCTTCCAGCACCTCGTTGACGAGGCCTGCGCGCAAGGCCTCGTCGGCACTCCAGCGTTCCCCGCCTGCCAGCCACGCAAACGCGCGCCCATACCCGAGGAGTCGCGTCAGGTAGTAGCTGCCACCTGCATCCGGCACCAGTCCGATGTCCACGAAGGCCGGCACGAAGGTCGCGGAACGCGAGGCCAGACGGATATCGGCGGCGCAGGCCAACGACAGTCCCGCGCCCGCGGCGGCGCCATTGATGGCCGCGATGACGGGCTTCGCCAACGCGTTCATCGCCAGTACGTGCGCGTTGAATGTGTGGCGCAGCGTGCGGTAGCCCAATTCGCCCGGCGTGGGCGGCTGCCGCAGATCGGCGCCCGCACAGAAGCCCCGGCCGACGCCTGTGAGCACGACGGCGCGGACCTCGGGACGGGACGCCACGAACCACGCGGTCGACAGATGCTCGTGCAGCTCCTGATTGAACGCGTTGAGTCGGTCCGGGCGATTGAGCCTGACGAGCAGTACATCGCCGTGTTCTTCGAGAATCACGGGTGGCGCCACAACTTCACGCTTATCGGCAGGCTGATTCATGATGTTCGCGTCGTAGGTAGAGTTCAAAGGGTCGCAAGCGTGCCGAGCACCGCCGTGACCTGGCTCGACAACTGCCCGCCATTGCCATGCGCGATGGCCAGTTCAGCACCCTGCACCTGGCGCGCACCGGCTTGTCCTCGCAACTGCCGCACGGCTTCGATCAAGGTGAAGATGCCGTACATCCCCGGGTGGCAATACGACAGTCCTCCGCCGTTCGTATTGACAGGCAGTGCGCCGCCCGGCGCGATGCGTCCGCCGCTCACGAATGCGCCGCCCTCTCCCTTCGCGCAAAAGCCCAGATCCTCGAGGAAGAGAATCGGGTTGATCGTGAACGCGTCGTACAACTGCAGAACGTCGATGTCCGATGGCCCAACCCCGGCCATCGCGTAGGCGCGAGCACCCGAGTCGCGCGCCGCCGTCGTGGTGAGTTCCGGCATCTGCGAGATCGAGCGATGCCAGTGCGCCTCGCCCACACCCAGCACGGCCACTGGCGGTTGGGGCAGATCGCGCGCGCGCTCCGTGCGTGTCATCACGACAGCGCCGCCGCCATCGGTGACGAGGCAGCAATCGCGCACGCCGAGCGGCGTCGATACCATCGGGCTCGACAGCACCTCGGCAATGGTCAACGGACCTTTCGCGTGATTGAAAGCCGCCGGATTGAGCAACGCCCATTGCCGCGCCGCGACGGCGACCTCGGCCAGTTGTTCTCGCGTCGTACCGAACGCGTGCATATGGCGCGCCGCAGCTAGCGCATAGCCGGTGACCGGATCGAGTGGCTTGTAGGGTGCCTGATACGAAGGCACTTCCCGCAAGCCAGATTGATTGTTCCGTTGGCGATCGGCGCGCGGGGTGCTGCCATAGACGATGAGTACCGTGTCCGCGAGGCCGGCGGCCAGCGCGGCCGCCGCGTGAAGCACGTTGGAGACGAAGCTGCTGCCGCCCACATTGGCCGTCCCGCTCAGACGCGGGCGTATGCCGAGCGCCTCGCCAACATCGAGATTGGCCATGAAACGGCCACCGATGTTGCTATAGAGGCCATCGACATCGCGCATGGTCAGGCCCGCCTCGGCGAGCGCGCGAACGGCTGCCTGAGCCGCGAGATCGAGGGGGTAACGGTCGGCACCCACGTCTCCGAGATCGGACTCCGCGACGCCGACGATACTCGCCACACCGCGCAACGGATGCGTCATGGCAACACCTCGAAGACCACGCGTGAAGCCTCGCCCTGCTGCGCCTCGACATGGGCATGAACCCGCTGCCCGATAGCGGGACTCGCCACGCCGGGCACCGTGCTCATCATGCGAAAACCCTCGTCCAGATCCACCAGCACCACGTTGTAGGCACCATCTCTCGCGACGACCTCGGTCGCTGAATAGACGGTGCCGATACCGGCACTGTCACGCCAATGCAATTGCGTTGCGCCGCAATGCGGGCAATTCACGCGCGGCGGAAAGACCGCGCGTTCGCAGGCCTCGCAATGCTGGTACGCGAGCACCCCGCGTCCGATCGCCTCGGTGTAGCCACGGTAAGGCGCAAGCTCGGTAAAAGTTGGATTTGGCATCATCAGTCCTCCTGAGCGTCATGCACGACGGCCTGCGCCGTGCCGCTCAGCACCAGTTGTGGTTCACCCGCCTCAACTTGCCGGTGCACCGCGAGTTGGCAATCCACGATCAGACCTGACGCAGTGCCCTGCACGGAAGCGACTTGACCGCTCAGGATCAGTTCGTCGCCCGGCCAGACCTGGGCCACATACCGCACGCAATACTTGCGCAGTCGATCGTCACCGAGCCAGTCCGCGACATACCCGCCCAGAATGCCGGCGGTCAACATGCCGTGTGCGAAGACGCTGGGGTAGCCCGCAGCCTGTGCGAACGTCTCGTCATGGTGGACCGGATTGAAATCGCCTCCCGCGCCGGCATAGCGCACGATATGGCTGCGCGTGACGGGACCGACGCGCCGTGTCGGCGCCTCGGCTCCAACGCGCCAATATGCGTGACCCGATTCGCTCATACGCCCTCCTTCGCGCTTTCATCGGCGGTATTCCGAGGGGGCAACTCGATGATGTCGCTACGCTGCACGAGCACCTCCTCGCCGCGTTGATTGACGAAGCGCGCCTCTCGAACAATGATGGACATGACACCGCGCTTGCCGGCTTTGTGGCGTACGTCTGTGATGCTTGCATGCACCGTCAGCACATCGCCGGCCGCGATGAGGCCCAGGTACTCCCATTCGTTGCCGCCGGCCAGCACGCGCTTGAGGTCGAGATTCAATCCCGGTCCCGTATCGGGCGGGGTCCAGAAACTGGCCGCGGCACTGAACGTCGGCGCTGGCCTCGCGCCGCCCTCCCACAGCACCGCACGGGAAAACTCTCGCAGCTTGCCCTCCTCGACGGGGAAGCTGAACGAGGGGAATCGATAGCCGATCAGGGACGCGTCTGCCATGTGAACCCTCTCAATGCGTGTTCGCGTCAGCCGCACCATCACGCGCCAACACCACGAGTGCATCGGCTGCGACTGCGACTGCGCGAGCGTCACCCACGCGAATCGGATTGATGTCGACTTCGGCCACTTCGGGCAGATCGAGCGCCAGGTTGCCCACGCCCACCATCACCTCCGCGATCTGGACCTGCTCCTGCTCTGAAAGACCACGGCGACCCTTCACAAGGCGGCCTCCGAGCAAACCGCGAATGGCGCGCAATGCTGTCGCGGTATCGAATGGCGGTCGAAGCAGCGCCGTTTCGGCGATCTGCTCGATCAGCACTCCACCGAGGCCAACCGCGACCATCGGGCCGAACACCGGATCGCGCTGCACGCCACAAGTGAGCTCCATGCGGGCGGGAACCATCTCCTGCACCAGAACGCCTTCGATTGCCGCCCGCGGCGCGCGCTGCTTCACCTCGCTCATCATCGATTCGAACGCGTCGCGGATCTCGTCCGCGCTGCTGAGCCCTAGCCGCAGCGCGCCGACGTCTGACTTGTGCGGCAACGCATAGGACATGACCTTGAGCGCCACCTTGCCGCCGAGTTGCAAAGCCGCGTCGATCGCTGCGTCGGCGCTGTGCACGAGCCGCTCGCGCGTCACCGGAATGCCATACTCGGCAAACAGGCGCTTGCCCTGATGCTCCATCAGGACGCGCTCCTGCAGCGGGATCTCCAGATGCTTGCGTGCCCGGTCCGCTCGTGCGGCGTCTTGCGCTCGCCGCGCAGAGTGCGCGAGGGGTTCGCGTTGCGCGACCTGTGCCAGCGCCGCCAGCGCACGCATCACACGGCGCGGGTCCGTGTAGGTGGGCACACCGGCGTCTCTCAACATCGGTATCAGCGCGGTCGAGAGCACGGCCACGGGCTTTCCGGTGCCTTTGTAGAAGTCGATCAGCTCCTGCATCGCGGGCGCCGCAGCCGGACTGGTGGAAGCCCATGTCACCGTCGTCAGCATATCCAGCGACTCAGAGCCGGATAGCTCGGCATAGAGCGAGCGCGTCGCCCCCGGCTTCGCCGTGATTTGCGCCGTCGTGTCGATCGGGTTCGACACGTTTCCATAGAACGGCTGAGGGAGGACTGCAATCAGGCGCTCCTGCTCGTCACGCGGCAACTCGGGTAGCGAAAGACCGGCTCGCGCGGCCTCATCCGACAGCAGCACGCCCGCGCCGCCCGACGTCGTGACGATGCCGACGCGCGAGCCAGCAGGCCGACGTCCATCCTGGAAAATCAGGCCGTAGTCGAGCATCTCTTCCATCGTCTCAGCGACCAGCACACCGTACTGGCTGCACACGGCGTCGAGCACATCCGCCGAACCGACGATCGACGCGGTGTGGCTCATCGCCGCGCGCGCCGCTTCATCCGAGCGGCCGGCCTTGAGCAGCACCACCGGTTTGCCGAGCGCATAGGCTCGCTCGACGGCCTCGATAAAGATCTCGGGATCGCGCAGCGTTTCGCTGAACATCAGCAGCACCCCGACCTCGGGCCGCTCCACCAGGTAGCGCAGCACCTGCGACAGGTTGAGATCGGCCTCGTTGCCTGTGCTCACGAACCAGCCCAATTGCAGACCGGCATCCAGGCCCTTGGACATCAGGTACGAGCCGAAGCCGCCGCTTTGCGAGATCAATGCAACGCGCCCAGGCACGGGCAGCGGCTGACCGGGCAACAACGCGAAGTTGGCCGCCACGGCTTCCGCCACGTTGAGATAACCGATGCAGTTCGGCCCGATCAGGCGCACACCGGTACGCTCCGCCACCTCGATCAGCCGGGCCTGCAGCGCTTTGCCCGCGTCGCCGGCTTCGGCGAATCCCGAAGTCACGACGACCGCACCCGCAATACCCGCCGCGGCCACTTCTTCGAGAACCCCGACCGCGGATTCAGCCGAGACCGCGATGACCGCCATATCGATCTGGTCGGGCACGTCGGCCACGCTCGCATACGCACGTACGCCCTGGATTTCGGCTTCGCGTGGATGGATCGGATAAAGGCGGCCTTTATAGAACCTGGCCAGGTTCGCGAACATCAACGCGCCAATCCGGCCTGCGGCATTGGATGCGCCGATCATCGCAATCGAGCGCGGCGAAAACAGTCGGTCAAGCGGGGCACGCCCCGCAACAGAGTTAGACATGACACTCCCTGGCACAATTGAATGCGGCGCGCGAATCAGCGCACCAGCATGCTGCCGCCATCCACCGACAGCACTTGCCCGGTAACGAACGATGAAAGATCGGATGCGAGGAACAGATAACCCCTCGCCACTTCTTCGGGCTCGCCCGAGCGACGCAGCGGGTGCGCCTTCAGCGCGGCCGCGTATTGCTCGGCGAATTTCGGATCCTCGCGGATCGTCTTCGTCATGTCGGTCGTAGCGGCGGGCGCGACCGCGTTCACGAGAATGTTGTACTTGCCGAGCTCACGCGCCGCGGTGCGAACCATGCCGAGCATCCCCGACTTCGCCGCCGCGTAGTTGATCTGGCCGATCGAGCCGTTCTGGGCCGTCGACGATGAAGAGAAGATGATGCGGCCCCACCGGCGCTCCATCATGTCGGCGACAACGGCCTGCAGCCAGTAGAAGCTCCCATTCAGATGCACGGCAATCACCGAATCCCATTGTTCGTCCGTCATCTTGTGCAGCATTGCCGGCTGGATGTTGCCCGCGTTGTTCACCAGAATGTCGATTGGGCCGAGCTTCGACTTGATCTCCGCAGCGGCTTCGTTGACCGATGCCCGCCTCGTGATGTCGCAGTGCACGAACATCGCGCGTCCGCCCTGCGCTTCGATCTGCGCGGCCGTCTGCGCGCCGCGCTCGTCGATGTCCACGACCGCGACGCGCGCGCCCTCGGCCGAGAAGCGCTCGACAAGGGCACGTCCGATACCTTGTGCCGCGCCCGTCACTACCGCCACCTTGTCTTTCAATAGCATGGTTCGATATCCTGATGTTCCGTATCTGAATGCTCAGCGCGGCAATTCGAGCATGCGCGCAAGAATGTTCTTCTGGATCTGCGAAGATCCGCCATATACGCTGACCGGCCGCGACTGGAAATAGTCCGACAGCCATTCCGGCATCAGGCCCGTCAATACATCGGCCCCCGTCAATTCCAGCGCCGTATGCATCAGTTCCTGAGACGCGCGCGACCACAGCAGCTTGCCGATCGAACCTTCCGGTCCCGCCTGATGCCCGGAGATGCGGCGCGACAACTGATATGCCGCGTTCTGCGCGAGCACCTCCACATCCACGTATGCGCGGGCGAGCCGCCGGCGCATGTCCGATTGCCGATCCAGCCCGCGCTGCACGGCGATCTGCTCGAGCTGGCGCAGCTGTTGCCGCAACCTGGCGATGCTGCCGGTGTCCGACGCGCCACGCTCGTACGAGACTGTCGTCATCGCGATGTTCCAGCCCTGCCCTTCGGCACCGATGCGGTTTTCCACCGGCACCTCGACGTCGGTGAAGAACACCTCGCAGGTCTCCGGCTCACCGTTTGCCAGGTAGATCGCGCGCGTCTCGATACCGGGGACATCCATCGGCGTGATGAGGCAGGAGATCCCCTTGTGCTTCGGCACCTGCGTATCGGTGCGTACCAGCACGAGGCACCATTCGGCGGTCAGCGCGCCGCTCGTCCACATCTTCTGTCCGTTGATGACGTAGCGCTCGCCATTCAGCTCGGCCCGCGTGCGCAACGACGCGAGGTCCGAACCCGCGCCGGGCTCGCTGAACCCCTGGCACCACTGAACCTCACCGCTCAGCATCCTCGCGAGGTGCGTGCGCTTCTGCTCCTCCGTGCCGTATGTGAAGATGGCTCGGCCGAGAAAGTTGATGACGGCCGGCAGATACGGCGCGTCCACACGGCCGACCTCGTCGTTGAGGATCGCGTCGTAAAGCGGCGACAGGCCCCGGCCACCGTATTCGGTCGGCCAGCTCAGCCCGATATAGCCGGCGTTGTAGAGCGAACGGTGCCAGCTCTTGCGAAGCGCGCGCTGCTCTTCGATGGTGCTGGCGTCCTGCCAACCCTCGGGGATGTTGTGCTTGAGCCATTCACGCAGCTCAAGACGAAATCTGGACTGCTCTGCGTCTTCCCGGAAATCCATCTCTCTGTTCCTTCAGGCGTTGTGCGTCAGCCGACGATCGGCGATGCGCTCGAGCTGCTCGGCCTCGTCGCCGAACACCTTGGCGTCCATCATCACGCGGCGGGTCACCACATGCGCGATGTGCTCCCATGTCTGTCCGATCCCGCCATAGACCTGCATCACGGTTTCGGCCACGGGCAGCGCGACAGCCGAGCAATAGGCCTTCGCCGTGCGAGCCGCGAACAGTGCCTCGGCCGGCTCCAGCGCCTCGACCGCCCACGCGGCATAGGCGTTGATCGTGTGGGCGCCTTCGATCTGGACCAGCATCTCCGCGCACATGTGCTGCACCGCCTGGAAGCTGCCGATCGGCACGCCGTACTGCACCCGCTCCTTCGTGAACGCCACGACGGCGGCATGCGCCGAGCGCAGCGCGCCGGTGATGTCGCCGCCGAGCGCGACGAGCGCCAACGCGAGCCAACGATCGAACGCCGCCTCGTCGAGCACCTCACCGTCAATCTCGGGCTCGAGAAGCGCGCCGTCCCGGCGCATCAGCTTGCGTGTCAGGTCCGTGCTGTCCGCACGAACGAATCCCTGTTTCAACGACAGCCGTGCGAGGCGCGGTCCTTCCACGCCTGGCGCGAGCGCGAGCACATGGTCGGCGCCATCGACATCCCAGGCGACCGCTTCGGTGTCGTCAATGGTGGCGAGTCGTGACAGGTCACGGCTCAGCATGACGCCGCAACGGCCCGACCCGCTCGTGCTGGTGTCGATCCACTCCTGCGGTGCCTGCGCCAATGCCATCAGTTCGGTGGCCATGACCCCGCAACCGGTAAAGGGCTGCGGCGCCAGGGCCCCACCCAGCGCTTCCGCGGCGATGAGCACCTCGACGCCCGACGCGAGCGGCACGCCATCGTCACGCTGACGCAGCGCCAGCAGGCCCACTTCCGCGATCTCGGCCCATCCCTGCTCCCGGTCTACCGTTTCGAGTTCCCGCGGTTGCGTGATGCCGATCGACCCCGCAAGCCGCGCGAGCGAGCTTGCGAACATTTCCTGCTCAACGCTGTATAAAGCATTCACCAGACATCTCCGATGTTTCCGAATTCGAATCAGGTCACGGCGCGAACCGGTGCCCGCTTTGCGGATGGCGCCCTGTCGCGGGCGGCCTCCTGCGCGATATGGTTCGCTGCGCGATAGCCGAAGGTCATCGCAGGTCCCAACGTGGCACCGGCACCGGGGTACGAGCCGCCAGCGACGGAGGCGGAGCAGTTGCCGATCGCGTACAGCCCCGGCATCAGCTTTCCGTCGGTGTCGATCACCTGTCCGTTGTGGTCGGTCTTCAGGCCGCCCAGCGTCCCGAGATCGCCGAGATCGAGCCGGACCGCGTAGAAAGGACCTTTTTCGAGCGCCCCCAGCGTGGGGCTCGGACCATGACGCGGATCGCAATAGACGTTGTCGTACGAGTACTTGCCGCGCTGGAAATCCTCGTCGACGCCCGTGCGCGCAAACTGGTTGAAACGGGCAACGGTGGCGGACAAGGTCTCATCCGGCACACCTATCTTGCGCGCCAGTTCCCGCACCGAATCCGCCCGGTAGATGACCGAATCCCACCATTCCTGCGGCAGCGCCGAATCGGGCATCAGCTTCGCCGGCATGATGCTGCCGAGGATGGACTTGGCGCGGAACTGGGAATCGAAAATCATCCAGCAAGGCACGTTTGCACCCGTCAGCTCGTAGTCCTTGATCATCTCCGCGCCGAAATCGTGGTATGAGATGGCCTCGTTCGCGAACCGCTGCCCCGTGCGGTTCACGCACAACGAATGCGGCTGGCAGCGCTCTGTAAACAGTCCGGCGCGCGTGTCGGCGTTCGGTGTGTGAATGGCGGGCAGGCGAATGGACGGTATCCACCACGCAACGCCCAGCAGGTCAGTCGCGGCCCCGATCTCCATGCCAGCGAGGAGCGTGTCGCCGACGTTGTTGTGAGGCACGGTGATAGTCCAGCTCACCTCGGTCGGCACCGGGTAGTACTGATTGCGCAGCACCTGGTTTTGCTCGTAGCCACCTGCGGCGGCAATCACGCCGTGGCGCGCGCGAATGGTGATCTCGTTGCCTTCGCGCAGCACCACCACGCCTGCCACGCGCCCGTTTTCCACGACGAAACGCCGAAAGCGGGTGTTCAGGTACAGCGGCACTTTGCGCTTGTACAGGCCTTTTCTCAGGCCGCCGACCAGCGCCGCGCCCATCGCGAGCCTGCGGTCCCGCTTCGTCTTGCGCCGCCAGCCGAAATCCAGCCAATACCCTGACAGCAGCTTGAGCAAGTGACGACGCCAGCCGGGTCCGCGCGCACCCAGCACGGCACCATCATCGACCGACAACGAGATACGGCCAAAGAGCTTGCTGAACGCGGCGGGTTCGCGCTGCCGGAAAAAATCGTCGCCGAGGATGCCCGCATCGACGGGCTCGGGGAACATGGTCCTTCCGCCGTCTTTCGCACCCGGCAGCTTCTGGCAATAGTCCGCCCATTTGAAACCTGCATGGCAAGGCGTCTCGACCTCATTGCTCAGGTAGTCGATCATCGTCGCGGCCGTGTCGACATACGCGCACAGCTTTTCCTCGGCAACGCGCCCCTGACTGCAGGCCCTGAGGTAAGTCAACGCATCCTCTCGCGAGTCCTTATCGCCCATGTCCCGATTGCAGGGAACCCAGATTCCGCCTCCGGACAGAGCGCTCGTTCCGCCGTAGCGATCGCTGCGCTCGATGACCATCACGTTCAGACCCAGGTCACGGGCGCGATTCGCCGCCAGCATGCCACCTGCGCCACTGCCAATGACCAGTACGTCACACTCATCAGGCGTACTGAGGATATTCTCGTGATTCACGCGTGTCTCCATTTTTTGCCTTTTATTCAGGTATCAAACAGGTTTTTTTAATGGATTAACCGGCTTGAATAAGCGGTCACGGCCTCGCAGAGTCCAAGAAGGCGGTCGCCACCAACAGGACTTTAGCGATTGACCCTTGAGCCATCATCGCCCGAATGGACTAGGCCAAACGAAGCTGGGAAGGAATGCGTCGAGAGGAGTCGAGACGCAGCACGCGTGGATCACGCTGCTGGGATTGCAATAGCCGAGCGGCGCCACCCGCCGCGATCCGGGCGGGAGCGCCAACTTTTCTGATATTACTTCTCGGCTGCGGAAGGACCGATCACCGCGTTCAACATGACGCGCACCAGCTCACTTTGCCGCGTCACACCAGCTTTGGAAAAAATGGCGCGCAAATGCGCTCGCGCCGTATTGCGTCGAATGCCCAGTTTTTCCGCGGCCTCGTCAAGGCTGAGGCCATTTGTCAGCTCGATCGCCAACTGCGATTCGGCGGGCGTGAAGTCAAACAGTTGGCGCAGGATATCGCGCGCAGCATCGGCATTCGCATCCGGATCGCGGATGAACACCGCCCAGGCAGGACGCAATTTGCCTTCGGTCTCTTCCAGCAGTGGAATGCTACGCACCATGACGGCCAGATTGCGGCGGCCTGACGGCCTGCTCAACGATGTCGCCACGACCATCCCGGGATGCTCCTGAGAGCTGGAGAGCAGGCGCTGCAATTCGCGGGTGTCGGCTCGAGAGCATCCTTCGAGAGTCCGGTCGACCGCCTTGAGACCGTCTGAGCGGATCAGCAGGTTGCTCGCTACAGCGGTCGCCCTCAATAGCCGGCCTGTTTCGTCGAGCAGCACGACGCCGATGTTCAGGCGGTCAAGCCCTTCCTCGAAGATCTGCCGCTCGGATTCCTTACGATTGACATGTGCCGCAAGCGCCATCGCCTGTTTGATATGCGGGACGAACTGACCCAGCCGGCGCCTGTCCTCATCCGTGAAAGGCGGCATGTCCTGAGTTCGATGCACCCGAACCCGCGACACCGTTCCGGCGCGTGTGACGATGTTCACCCCCAGCATGCGCCTGAGATCGGTGGTCATCATGTGGCTCAGGAACTCACGGTAGTACTCGCTTGAAAACCACTGCTTGCCGGTCAAAACGTCGGAGGCCAATACCACGCGTTCCGGCGGCAACTCCACAAACGGATCCGATTCGTACCAACGCGAGCAATAGGCCAATTCCGTGGGGGCATGCCCGGGAATACATACCAGGTAGCCCATGTCGTACGCCTTCGGCGGCCGCACGACGATCGTCGTGCTGGAGGCTTCGAAGTATTCCGTCAACAGTCCAACGCACTTGCGCCACGGCTCGTCCTCGAGCACGGACTCGTAGACCGCGTGAATCGCGCGATCGCGCAACTCGGCGCGTTCGGCGCGTTCAGCCGTCATGCATGTTTCCGGAAACTCAATCGCGCTCACACCGTTCATCATGTGCTCGACCGTCTCACGTTGCTCTACAAGGTGCATCATGACTTGTCTCCGGCAAACCCCTCTTCGCACATCCGTACGGTGGGTTCAGTACATGGTCGGCAATCGAATCTCCACATGCGCATTGGGATTTTATGAAGTAGATGCGCACACAAAATATTGGGGTATTTACTGTACAGCGCCTCAGGTAAGCCCGAGCGGAGCATCCGGCGCGGCGTTGCCGGCTCGGGCCTTGCGCGACTCACCGCGCAGCAGCACGTGAGACAACGCGGGAATCAGCACCAATGCGCCGACCATGTTCCACAAGAACATGAACGTCAGCAGGATGCCCATGTCCGCCTGGAATTTCAGAGGCGAAAACACCCAGGTCACCACGCCGGCAGCGAGCGTAAACCCGACCAGCGCGACCACCTTGCCGGTAAACATCAGCGCGCCACGATACGCGTCGGTCAGGCTGGCTCCGCGTCGCTGCAAGGTCAGCTGCACGCTGAGCAGGTACAGTGCGTAGTCGACGCCTGCACCAACACCGAGCGCGATGACCGGAAGCGTGGCCACCTTGACGCCAATGCCGAGCAACACCATGAGCGCCTCGCACAGCAACGAGGTGATGACCAGCGGAATCAGCGCGACGAGGACGGCTCTCCAGCTCCTGAAGGCGATGGCGCACAGGACGATCACGGAGCTGTACAGCAGCAGCAGCACGGTGACGCTAGCCTTCTCCACGACCTGATTGGTGGCCGCCTCGATGCCCGCGGAGCCGCCGGCCAGCAGGAATTGCCGTTGCGCCGTGTTGTTCTGTGCGGCGAATTCCTTCACCTTCTGCACCACGCGCGTCAGCGTCGGCGCGCGGTGATCCGAGAGATAGGCCACCACCGACGCCATCTCGCACCGGAAATCCGCAATGTCGGGATTATTGGCGGCCATTTCGCTTGCCCCCGTTTCCGTGATGCGCGGATCGCGGCTGAGACTCATCCACTTGGGATTGCCTTCGCCCGGCACCAACGTGTAGTAGCGCACCTTGTCCGCAAGGCTCTGTGTAGCCTGCACACCCGGCACCTCTTCGAGCTGCGCACCGAGGCGTTCCATCTGGACGAGCGACTCGAACTTGCCGCATTCGCCCGGCGGGCTCTTCACGAAGACCACGAACTGATCGGTCGAGCGGCCAAAGTTCGACGCGAGGAACGCGACGTCGCGGTTGTATCGCGAATCGGCCCGCAATTCGGGCGCGCCCGGATCGAGATCGCCCACCTGCAGCCTGCTGCGCACCCCGACTGCGTCCATGCCGAGCCCGAGCGCGATGATGATCAGTATCCACGCCCGGCGAGGCGTCGTGCACTTGACCAGGAAGCGCACCAGCGCACCGTTGGACTCGCGGTTGCTTCGGCCGTGCGCGGCAGTAGCGCGCGCAGCCGCCTTGCGGCCGACGCCAAGATAGGACAACAGCACGGGCACTAGCACGAGCGCGGTGAAGATCAACACCGACACGCCGATGCTGGTGGTGATCGCCATATCGCGGATGACGGGAATATCGATCACGAGCAGCACGGCGAAACCGAACACGTTCGCGAGCAGCGCGGTCAGGCCCGCGAGAAAGAGACGCCGGAACGTGTAGCGCGCCGCCACGTACTTATGTACGCCGCGTCCTATGTCCTGCATGATGCCGTTCATCTTTTGCGCGCCATGCGACAGGCCGATGGCGAACACCAGGAAGGGCACGAGAATCGAATACGGATCGATCTCATAGCCGAGGAGCTGCATCAGGCCGAGCAGCCACACGACGCTGAGCAACGCTGTGAACAGCAGCAACGCAGTGCTGCGAAGACAACGGGTATACACGTAGACCACGGCGGCGGCGACGAACGCCGCGGCGAGGAAGAACGTCGCGACTTGCCCAAGCCCCTTGATCATGTCCCCCACCAGCTGCGCGAAACCCACGATGCGCACCGTGACTTTCAATGGGCGCCCCTTGCTGTCCGGCGTGCGCTCGAGCACGCGGATTTCATTGTCGAGGCGCTTCGCAAGCGCTGGATAGTCGAGCGGCTTACCGGTTTCCGGGATCGTGTCGAGCAGGGGCACGTAGATCATGCTTGAGCGGTTGTCGAGCGAGATCAGGTCGCCCGTCAGCCCCGCCCGCGAGACGTTGAGCCGGAACTGCTCCATCTTCTGCGGCGAACCGTCGAACTGCGAGGGCATCACCGCGCCGCCCGCCATGCCGTCTTCCGTGATCGCGTTCCACCGTACCCCCGGCATCCACAGCGAGCGTACCCACGCGCGGTCCACGCCGGGCATGACCGTGACCTTGTCGGTGATCTGCCTGACAACGTCGAGGTAGGCAGGGTCGTAGATGTCGCCGTTGCGATTCTCCACGACGATCCGCAGCGCGTTGCCCATTCCTCCCAGGTCACTCTTGTAGGTGTTGTAATTCCTGATGAACTCATGGGACTGCGGGATCATCCGCTCGAAACTCGCGTTGACCGTCAGATGCGAGGCGCGCCATCCAAGCACGCCAGTAATGAGAACGCACAGGAGCAAGACCCAGCGTCGGTGATTGAAAATGAGGCGCTCCAGCCAGGAGCCCGACCGGGGATCGAACTGTGTAACATCACTGATCGGTGGCGTGTCGTCTCTTGCGTGATGTGCGGTCATTTCGTACCTGTTCGATTGAGTTGCGCGCCATTGCTGCTGTTGCTCTTCTGGATCTGCACGCCGTTCAGCCCGGCCAGCATCACCTCACCGGACCCAAGGCCGAGCGCCCCGGCGTACATCGTGGGCCGTTCACCGGTCAGCGGTTCAAAGGTGCGTGCGGCGTCGTGGCTGACGGCCAGCTCGCCCGACTGTGCCGCCAGCACGACGTTCCTATCGGACAGCACGGTTGCGCAGGTGATGCCACCGGCGATGCCGGTGCCAACCTTTTCCCAATGCCCGCCTCCATCCGCCGAGCGGAATGCATTGCCGCGCATGCCAAAGACCAGAACGAAATCGCCGTCTCCGGCGATGCCGAACAACGTACCGTTGTAGCCGACATGGGTCAGCTCGAAGTTCTGGCTCTGCGGGTTCAGCTTCCAGACACTTCCTTCTTCACCGACGATCCAGGTTGTGCCGGCGATGCGGCGGATAGCGGTCAGATGCAGGAAGCGCGGGTTGTCGATGTGATCGTTGCTGGGTTCCCACGTCTTGCCGCCATCCTGGGTCGCGAGGATCAGGCCGAACTTGCCGACGGCGAACCCTCTCTTCTCGTCCTCGAACGCCACGTCCATGAAAAACGAGGCCACACCGGGCTGCATCATGTTAGGCAACTGCTCGAGCAGCTTCGCTGCCTGAGCATTGCCGGCATGTGCCAGCGCGCTGTAATGCCCGGTGATCAGTTGCTCGAGGCGACGCCCATCAACCTGAACTGACCACGTGCTTCCGCCGTCACGGGTAGTCAGGATCAGGCCGTCGTGGCCGACGGCCCATCCGTGCAATGCGTCCACGAACGTGACGGCATTCAGGTCTGCGCTGGCCGGCACACGCGCCTGCTGCCACGTCTTGCCGTCATCGTCGGAGACGACGATACGCCCGAGAATACCGACCGCGACGAGGCGCTGTCCGGCCCGCGCGATGGCCCGCAAGGGCCGGTGCGCAGCCTGGGAAGCGCTCGGCGCCGGCAGATCCAGCGGATCGACGAAGGCCCCGGCGAAACTCGTCGCCGGCGCGCCGGCCAGCAATAGCAGCCCCAACGCGAGCACGCCGGATACCCGTGCCATCTTTCTACTCATGGACGATCCCCTCACTTACGCTCAGCGAATTCCGTTAGCGGCCATAGCGTCCGGCGTCAGCCTGGACGCGGGCCAGCGCTTGATGCGGACAATGCCCTTCGTTTCACCGAAATGCATGGCTGCAACGTATTGCCCTTTGGCCAGGTCGAAGAACACGACCGGATTGACGCCCCCTGCTTTGTTCTCCCAGTCATGAATGGGAATGGTGTAGGCCGTCTTGAACAGTTTCCCGGTCGGATCGTAGGCGTCGTACAAGGAAATTTCCCAGCGGTCTTCGTCCAGGTAGAACACTTTTTTCGACTCGGCATGACGCATGCCATTCTTCAGCGTTGCCTCGACCACCCACACGCGATGCAGCTCCCAGCGCAGCGCGTCGGTCTTCGGATGTTGAGGACCGAAAGCCTCGTCCGCCGGCATAAACTCGAACTTGTTGGCGTTGTACGGGATGTACATCTCCTTCTTGCCCTTCAACACGAAATCGAAGCGATCCATCGACCCTTCCCAGAGCCCGCGTTCGTCGCAGTAGAAAGAGCTGGCCGCATCCGTCGCAGGGGTGTCGTAGGCGGTTTCCGGCGCCAGACGCACACGCCGCTGCCCTTGCGTGTACATGTAGTCGATCGTGTTGCCGTTTGCGCCTGACGTGGTTTTCATCAACATGAGCGACTGATCCCCGACCTGGCGAGCCGGAGCGTCAAACAGTGCGAGGCGTTTCTGGTAGGTGTCGTTCGGCGTGTCCGGCTCGTCATAGATCGGCGCTTCGGTGTAGTCCCTGATGCTGTACAGAAGTATCTTGTGACCACTGGGATCCCAGAGAAAGCCTTCGACGTAGTACATCGCCGGAGAACCGATGTACCGGTACAGGAAATTCCAGATCACCTCGTTGCCGGTCTTCGGAATCGGGAACGCGATGCCGCCAAGGGCATTCTCGATGCTCGTGCCGCCATCCTTGGTCGTCGCGTGCGTGGCATTCCACAGGGTGTTCTTGTTCACGAAATCCGGGACATCGAACGTGCGATGACTCGGATAGACCGTCATCTTGTAGTCCGGGTAGCGTTGCAGCAGTTCCTTGGTCCCTGGAGAAAGCTTGTCAGCGTATTGGCTCATGTTCTTCGAGTCGATCGCATACAAGGGCTTTTCGCCGGGAAAAGGATCGGGCAGGCGCCCGGCTTCCTTCGGGTAGGACGGCCCTTTCCAGTCCGCGTCCCACGCGGGAATGGTGCCGTCCTTGTTCCCCGCGCGCTCCGCGCCCGACGGCGTGAGGTCCTTACCCAGATGAGCGGCCTCATCCGCGCTGACGGCGGCCACCGACACCTGGGACGTGAGCAGGGTTGCCGTTATCGCAGCCGCAATGAATTTACATTTGAACATGTGAAGTCTCCGACAGAATTAGGCGGTGCCGCGGTCACAAAGTGGTCGAGAAAGTCAGGATCACGTTGCCGCGATCGGTCGTTTGCTGTGCCTTTCTCGCTCCGTAGCCGGTGTACTGCAGGGCGAGCTTGTAGCGATTGCGGATATCGGCCGTCACGCCGATACCCCAGGTATAGGAACCGAGCTGACCGCCAATCAGGTTCGGCGTCGTGCCCTTGATCCCGTATCCGGCCAGAACGAGATTGCCGGTCAGGTTCACGCCGTCAAACGGCACGTTGAACCACATCGGCTGGAAGATCAGAGAACCCGTCACGGTGTTTTTGGTCGCGCATCCTGCCGCCTGGCCGCCCACACAGGCGTAGCCCTCTCCATTGAACAGGTCCGGCCGTGAATTGACGTTCACGAGATGCGTGTAGCCAAGCTCGGCAATGAGAACGGAAGAGTTCCACAAAGGCGTGGTGCCGAACATCTTCATGCCGTTGAGCAGCGCGTGCCACGTGTCGCCACGAGCGCCGTCCTGACCGATGCCCGTGGAGGACAGCGCGCCGTTTTTCGTGTAATTCATTTCGGCGCCCACGCTGATTCCTCCTACGCCGAAGTTCGACGAAACGCCGAACAGTTGCACGCCGCGCGCGAAGGAATTGTGGAATCCGGAGAAACTGGCATCGTTGACCAGCAGCGGCCACGGTTGCTTTTCGTCGAACCTGCGATAGACGAGCGATACGTTGCCGCCACCCATGACCTCCGGCGTGAGCGAGAGCTGCACGCCATAGTTGCCGCCCGGGTGGGAGGGGGGTTCAAATTCAGAGATCGGAAGTGTCACGCCAGGGGCCACGGGCACGCCAGCGGTCGGCTGCCACAATGGGTCGGCCGCGCCCAGATAGGTGCCGCCCTCGGAGAGCCGGTTCGGCCGCCAGGCCAACTGGTAATAGCCGGCGAGGGACACCTTCGGAACGAGATCGGCCTGGAACGACACCTGCGGTAGCGGCAGCGCAATCTCTTTAGGCGAGATACCCGGGTTTTCCGCCGATTTCTGGAAGTTCATCGGCTGCTGCCCATACGACAGCGCCTCGCCGATACTCACCTGCGAGACGCCCCAGACGAGCGAGTACTGACCGACCTTCATCGAAAGATTGTGGCCGCCAGGGTTGAAGTTGCCGAATGCAAAGGCATCGAGGAGTTCACCCGAGGGGCCGTTGTAATAGCGCTTCGTGTACGAGTCGAACCCATCGGTGCGCGATCTGAACGCGAACAGGTTCGGGTTGGACCCGTAGTTGTGGTTGTCGTACGCTGCGTCATACCAGCCCGCCGCGCTGACGCGAAAACCATAGTTATCCCTGAAGACGACGTCGAACTCGGAAAGCACATCGATGCGCTTCTTCCACATGTCGCCTGCGTTCGGAAACTTGTAATCCGATTGATGTGTCGTGACGTTATTGCCGATCACGGGATCGATGCCCTGCGCACGCCAGCCGAGCCCGGCTGTAATTGTGTTGTCCCAATGGACGGCAAGATCATCGATTCCAGTAGGAATCTCGAAGGCCCCCGCGGTTTGCGTCAATCCAGCGAGGGTAAGAAAAGCAAGTAGAGGTCGCATTTGAGCGATGCACCTCTTTGAACGGGAGTGCTCCAACTTCGTCTCCTCCATCAAAGGATCTATGGAATTTTTATAACTACCTTGTGGTGAGCCTAAGTCTGGCTAACGCGAACTCTCGGCGCATCGCACGAACGGACTAGGAGTGAAACGGCACCGGTGCCGCGGAGATCGAAGTTGGGGAGAACCCCATAGCTTGCCCAGTCCGAGTGCATGCCTCGGATCCCGCCTCTAGTCTGCCTGGACGTTGACGCAGCGCCGTGGGCACCGTGACCATCTTCCCGTTGCGACTCAGGCGGCGCGCCGTTCAATCAGGCGGAGCGCCGCACATCATGGATGCACAACGGAGCTGGAATCCGAATGCCTGACGAACGAATCAGTCGCGACTTTGATAGCCGCGCGCGCGTTGACGATGCACCGTTTTCGTCAATGCTCACGCCCGAGGCGGCAAGTCCGAAGAAGTGGCTTTCCAAAGAGGTGAAAGTCTTGAGTGCCGCCAACTTTATTTCCGCGGTTGGCTTTGGCATTCAGTCACCCACCATCCCGGTGTTTGCCCGGCAGCTTGGCGTCGGCAGTGCGATGGTGGGCGCGATCATCGCCGCATTCGCGTTGGGCCGGATCATTGCGAATGTGCCGGCTGGCCGCCTGATCGACCGGTTTGGCACGATACCCGTGCTAACCAGCGGCATGTGCATTCTCGCGTCCGCGAGTTTGCTGGCGGGGTTGTCAGCGAGCGGATGGCAACTGACGCTGTTTCGTGGGTTATGTGGTGCAGGGTCCGCGATCTATACCGTGGCTGCAATGTCGTTGCTGATACTCTCCAGCGACGCTTCGCATCGCGGCAGAGTCGTGAGCCTTTACATGGGCGCCTTTTATCTCGGCGCGACGGCAGGACCGGCGATTGGCGCGACGATGTCCAGCCTGTCGCCGCGCCTATCCTTTTTTATCTATGGCGCCGGGGTCGCCGCTTCGGCATGGGTCATCTACTTTTCACTCAGATCATCTCAGGTTGCCCCTCAGAAAAAGAGTCGATCCTCCTCCCCTCGAATTGATCTGATTCAGGCGTTTCGCATTCCTGCTTTTCGCTCGGCCTTTTTCTGCAATTTTGGCGTTGGCTGGGCCTCCTATGGTGTGCGCGTATCCATCCTGCCTCTGTTTCTCTTGAACTCAATTCATGACGACAAAGCCTGGATCGGCATAGCGCTTGCGCTCGGCGCAAGCGTCCAGGCTCTCATGCTTCCCGTGGCCGGCACAACGGTCGACCTGATAGGCCGAAGATTCACGCTGATATGCGGGCAGGCCGCCTTGCTGTGCGCCTACCTGCTGGTGATAGCGACGCCTGGCCGCTTGACTTACCTCGCCTGTTTCGCAGTCCTCGCTGTCGGAACAGCACTCAGTGTGCCGGCAGGTTCAGCGTTGATCGGCGACTTGTCGAAAAGCCATCCAGGCGGCGGCGCACTGGTGGGCACCCACCAGATGGCCGCGGATCTAGGCACGATCGTCGGCTCGGTGATCACGGGGTGGATCGCTCAGAAGGTGTCCTACTACGCCGCATTTGGCCTGACTGCATGCATGCTTCTGCTGAGCCTCGCAAGCGCTACGCTCATTGGTACGGCTTCTTCGAAAGAAGAGCCCCATGTCTGCGCAGACTGAGCTAGTCCGTTTCAACGATGTTCGCAACCCATACGCTAGCGTAATGTGGACCTTGCCATGATAGAGAACGTTCATCAGTTGGCAGCCGCATCATTCGGAATGTACAAATGAATACAAACAATTTGTCGTTGGCGCATAGCTCAGGTAATCCCGAGCGGCCGTTGATGGATGCGCAAGCGCTGCGCGCGGCGCTAGGGCGCTTCACGACCGGGGTCACCGTGATCACCTGCTGCGGTCCCGACGGGCGCCTCGCCGGGGTCACGGCCAACAGCTTCAATTCGGTCTCGCTCGACCCGCCCCTCGTGTTGTGGAGTCTCGCGCGCCGCGCAGGCAGCCTGCCCGCTTTCCAAACCACATCGCACTGGGCCGTTCATGTATTGGCTCACGACCAGTCTGATCTGTCCACCCGTTTTGCCAGGTCCGGCAGCGACAAGTTCGCGGGACTGGAACTCGAGCGCAGTGCCGATGGCACGCCTTTGTTGAGCGGATGTGCCGCGCGCTTTCTGTGCCGCAGCTTCCGGCTCTACGACGGAGGCGATCATGTCATCCTCGTCGGCGAAGTGGTTGACTTCGTCCGCAATGACACCCCGCCCCTCGTCTATCACGACAGCGGCTACGCGATTGCCACGAGCACCGAAACACAATGGAACGCAGTCTGCGAAACCGATAGCACGACAGCGGCTTCACTCGCCTTCCTGCTGGGTTCGGCCTACCTGTATCACTGCGGCCAGTTGCGGGAAGCCGGTGGCAGGATGGGGTTCCTCTATACCGAGCTTTTCGTTCTCCTCGCGCTCGGAGAGCGCAGTTGGCGCAGCCGCACTGAAATCAACTCGCTGCTGGACTACGCTGGCCAATCCGCCGCCCCCCAGGTGCTCGACGATCTCGAAGCCCGGGGAATTCTGATCGCGCGGGAAGGCAAGCATCACGACCGGGAAGAGACGGAGTTCGATCTGACTGCGGATGGACGTGCCATCGCCGAACAGCTCAAGCAGACCGGAAAACGGCTCGAGGATGACATGGCCAACACCCTCGGTGCCTCCGGAACCATCGCTTTGAGAGCGCTGCTGACCCGGTTCCTGCGAGACACGGAACTCAATCGACCCGTGAAGTGGCTCTGAGCCAAGGACGAACATGGACGCTACCCAAACCGCCCAACTTGGCGACGAACTGTTCGAGGCCTTGTGTGGCCGCAAAACCGTGCCGCCGCTGACGAGCCGCCATCCGGACATCACGATTGAAGATGCGTACGCCATCTCGCTGCACATGTTGCGTCGACGCGAGGCCGATGGCGAACGCGTGATCGGCAAGAAGATCGGCGTGACCTCGAAGGCGGTGCAGGACATGCTAGGCGTGTACCAGCCCGACTTCGGATTTCTGACGAACGTCATGCAGTTCGAGGACGGCGCAACCGTGTCGCTCGCCGGAGCGAAGATGATCCAGCCTCGCGCCGAGGGCGAGATCGCCTTCATGTTGAAGACCGACCTGTACGGCCCGGGCGTTACTCGCGAAGATGTACTGGCCGCCACGGCCTGGGTGGCGCCCTGCTTCGAGATCGTCGACTCGCGCATCCAGGACTGGAAGATCAGGATTCAGGACACGGTGGCCGACAACGCCTCTTGCGGTGTCTTTGTCATTGGCGGGCAGCATGTCGATCCGCATGCGCTCGATCTGGCGTCTGTCTCGATGCAGATGTGGAAAAACGGCGCGCCTGCCGGCAGCGGCGTGGGCGCGGCCGTGCAGGGTCACCCCGCCGAGGCGGTCGCATGGCTGGCCAACACCCTCGGCGCCTTCGGCATTCCGTTCAAAGCCGGCGAACTGATCCTCTCCGGTTCGCTGGCACCACTGGTGCCCGTCGCGGCGGGAGACCGCTTTGCGATGCGAATCGACGGCATGGGTGAGTGCTCCATCACCTTCTCGCCGTAAAGCGCCTGCACGCCGAACGCAATTCTGCATAGACGGCATCGTCCGTTTGGCCGTTACGACATCGGACCGTTTCAGGTTCGATGCAAGCTTCTCCATACCTACTGACTTCTTTGAGGGATGTTTATCATGCCGACCACTCTCGTCACCGGTTCCGCCTCCGGTATCGGTGCCGCCTCCGCCCAGGCACTGAAGGCCGCCGGCCATCAGATCATTGGCGTCGATCTGCACAATGCCGACATCGTTGGCGATCTGTCCACGGCCGAGGGCCGCGCACAGATCATCGATCGAGTACTGACGCGCTGCGATGGCAAGCTCGACGGCCTCGTCCTATGTGCGGGTCTCGGTCCTCAGGCGCCGGCCTCGCGGATCGTCTCGGTCAACTATTTCGGCGCAGTCGAACTGCTGGACAAACTGCTGCCGAGTCTGCGCCACGGCGAACAGTCCGCAGCGGTCGTCATCTCGTCGATAGAGTCAGCGATGCTTCCCTGGGACCAGAATCCCATCGGCGCAACCCTGGAATCCGGAGATGAGGCCAAAGCCCATGAGATCGTCATGGGAGCGGCCGCGGAAGGCGGATACCTTGCCTATGCCGGCTCGAAGAATGCGCTCACCGTGGCGGTACGCAAACGCGTTGCTGCGTGGGGGCAAGCTGGCGTGCGTCTGAATACGGTCGCGCCGGGTGTCACCGACACACCGCTTTTGCAGCAGGCTCTCGACGACCCGCGCTACGGCGACGGTATCCGCAACCTCACGGCACCGCTGGGCCGCCGCGCCGTGCCCGACGAAATCGCCCCGGTGGTGGCTTTCCTGATGAGCACGGCAGCAAGGTATGTGCACGGCGCGCAGTTCGTCGTGGATGGCGGCATCGACGCCGCTTTCCGCCCAACCCAGTTTTGAACCCGAGGAGAAACCATGTTGGCACCTGAAATGATCGAAGCGACCGTGCACGAGTACGTGCGCGCGCTCAATGCAAGTGATGTCGATGCGATCCTCGCGCTTTTCGCCGCCGACGCGGTGGTGGAGGACCCGATCGGCAGCGACCCACGGCGTGGGATGGGGCCGATTCGCGACCTGTATGCGGGTGCGGTCATGGCCAAGGTCCAACTGGCACTGGACGGGCCGATTCGGGTAGCGGCCAGACAGGCAGCCTTTGCATTCACCGTATCGGTCGAGGCCGACGGCCAGAAGACCAAAATCCAGCCGATTGACGTGTTCCACTTCAACGAAGAAGGGAAGATCGCGCACATGCAGGCATTTTTCGGCCCGCGCAATTTCATCCCCGCGTAAGGTGACGGCGTCGCCATGAAGATTCTCGTCACCGTCAAACGCGTGCTGGACCCCAACACTCACGTGCGCGTCAAATCCGATGGCAGCGGCATCGATTTCGCCAGCGTCAAGATGGCGATGAATCCCTTCGACGAGATCGGCGTCGAAGAAGCCGTCCGCCTGAAGGAAGCCGGGCTCGCAACCGAAGTGATTGCCGTCAGTTGCGGAAAGGCAGCTTGCCAGGACGTGCTGCGCACCGCCATGGCAATCGGTGCGGATCGCGGCATCCTGATCGAAGCCGAAGGCGAGTTGCAACCGCTCGCCGTCGCCAAGCTGCTCAAGGCCGTCACCCACAGGGAACAGCCCGGCCTCGTGATCCTGGGCAAGCAGGCCGTCGACGACGACTCCAACCAGACTGGGCAGATGCTCGCCGCCCTGTTGGGCTGGTCTCAGGCGACCTTTGCCTCCAGGCTCGAACTTGCAGGTGAGCACGCCGTGGTCACGCGCGAAATCGACGGTGGTCTCGAGACCGTCGAAACCACGCTGCCCGCCGTCGTCACGACCGACCTGCGCCTGAACGAGCCGCGTTACACGACGCTGCCGAACATCATGAAGGCGAAGAAGAAGCGGCTCGACATACTGAGGCCCGCCGACCTCGGCGTCGATATCGCACCACGCCTGAGCACGCTGAAGATCACCGAACCGGCCGCGCGCAAGGCCGGTACGAAAGTGGGCGACGTCGCCGAATTGATCGCACGACTCAAGAACGAAGCGAAGGTGATCTGATGTCGATCCTCGTTATTGCCGAACACGACAACGCGAGCCTCAAGACTGTCACGCACAACACGGTGACGGCCGCGACCGGGCTTGGCGCCGATATCCACGTACTGGTTGCCGGCCACGACTGCGGCGCGGTCGCCGCCGCGGCGTCGAGTCTCGCCGGCGTGAGCGCCGTCAAGCTCGCCGACGCAACCCACTACGCCGACCAGAACGCGGAGAACCTTGCCGCGCTGATCGTCGCGCACGCTTCCGGCTACACGCACATCCTCGCGCCCGCTACCAGCACCGGCAAGAGCACGATGCCGCGAGTCGCCGCGCTGCTCGATGTGGCGCAGATCTCCGACATCGTCGCCGTCGAGGCGCCGGATACCTTCGTGCGGCCCATCTACGCCGGCAACGCGCTCGCAACCGTGAAGTCGGCCGATGCAACCCGAGTCCTCACCGTGCGCCCCACCGCGTTCGACGCTTGCGCGACGGGAGGCAGCGCGCCAATTTCGCCCATCGCGCCGGGCCCGGACACCGGCTTGTCGAAAACCATCGGCCGCCAGCTCAGTGTTTCGACACGACCCGAACTGGCCGCGGCAACGACCATCGTTTCCGGCGGCCGGGGGCTCGGTTCCGGCGAGCGCTACCGCGATGTGCTGGAACCTCTGGCCGACCGGCTTGGCGCGGCGCTCGGCGCGTCGCGCGCGGCGGTCGATGCGGGCTTTGCGCCCAACGACTACCAGGTCGGCCAGACCGGCAAGATCGTCGCGCCGCAACTGTACTTCGCGGTCGGCATTTCGGGCGCCATCCAGCATCTGGCCGGCATGAAGGATTCCCAGGTCATCGTCGCCATCAACAAGGATCCCGAGGCACCGATCTTTCAGGTGGCGGACTACGGTCTCGTCGGCGACCTGTTCACTGTTGTACCCGAGATAGTCGACCAACTCGGTTAGCGGCCGATCATCCCACCCGTCGCGGGCAACCAACGTCCCGCTGATCCATAGGAGAACTTGATGAATCGATTTGACAGTAAGTGCGCCCTCGTCACGGGAGCCGCATCCGGCATTGGCCGGGCCACCGTCGAGCGGCTCGCGCGCGAAGGCGCCCGCGTACTCGCCGCCGACGTCAACGAGAAGCTGTTGCTGCAGGAGGTAGGCAAGCTCGTCGACGCAGGCCTCACAGTGAAGGCACACGTCCTCGACGTCAGCGATGCCAGCGCCTGCCGCGCCGCGGTTGCCGCGGCAGTCGAGACCTTCGGCCAACTCGACATCCTCTGCAACATCGCCGGCACGCTGCTGATGTCCAGTTTCCTCGACATCAAGGAAACGGACTGGGCGCGCGTCATGGGCATCAACGTGGGCGGCGTCTTCCACCTCTGCCACGCGGCCATGCCGCATCTGCTGAAGACCAAAGGCAACATCGTCAACATCGCCTCCACGGCCGGCATCACCAGCGCGCCGTATGCCGCTGTCTATTCGGCGAGCAAGGCCGCCGTCGTCGGCCTCACGAAAGCGCTCGCCGTCGAATTCGCCGGTACCGGCGTGCGCGTCAATGCGGTGGCGCCGGGCCAGGTCAACACGCCGATGGCCGCCTCAGCCCCGCCACTCGACGTCGACATGACCGTCCTGCTGCGCATCACGCCGCTGATGCAGCCGGCCGCAGCCCCCGAGGAAATCGCGGGCGCAGTCGCTTATCTCGCGTCGTCGGAAGCGCGTTTCGCAACCGGATCGGTGCTGGTGATGGACGGTGGACAGACTGCCATCTGATATAGGTGCGGGTGTGCCGGAATCCTCGTCAGCACCCGCTACCTTTAGATGAAGTAACCAAGGGCGAATAGCAATGCGCCGCCCGCAAGACCACCAGCGAACGCACAAACGTCCTCTCCCGCGAACCGGATCCGGCGTCCAAGGATATGCGCCAGCCAACCGCAAACGCCGGTCAGCCCCAAGGTGACGAGCACCCCGCAAAACATCAGCAAGGTAACTCGGGGCAGCGCTTCGAGCCCGGACGAATAGACGCCGATCAGCAAAGCCAGGCCCACAAGCCCGATCAGTGACAGGCCCTTGTACAGCGCAGATCCTTCGTGCAGTCGATCCATCGCTCCTCCTTCTGCCGCCGCGGGCTCGGGCGTTCGGGTGCCGGTGTTTCTCCCAATGGCGGGGCATGGAGCCACGCACTCCGGTCAAGCCTGACCGGCGAAGGGGACACGGCTAGGAGCATTACAGTTCTTCGCGCCCCGCGCAGCATCGTCCAAATGGACTAGATGCGCGTGAGCCACGACGAAGAGCGTTCGCAGGATGCGAATGTCCGCAAAACTCAAAGCGCCGCGATCCGCTCCCGGAAACGCTCGGTTCCCGCGACGATCTTGTCCAGCACTGCATCGAGCGCCCAGAACCGTTCCCGCACGTCATAGTCGATCACGCGGCAGCGAATCGAATCGAACGTGCCGATGCGCTGGTGGTACATCTTCGCGAGCGCCGGATAGCCGAGCGCTTCGGACACAGCCGCGACGACGAGAAACGTCGATAATTCTTCGGCCAGCACCGGATCTTCGGCGCTCCGGCTGCGCAGCCATTGATACAGATCGGGGTGGAAGTTCGTGAACACACCGTTGAAGCCCGCCGAGCCCGCTTTCATCGCATCCCACGCAATCGCCGCGTTCGCGTTGAGAATTTTCAGCGGCGAGCCTTGAGCCAGCGCGACACGGCGCTTCACGGTCGCGAGATCGCAGCTCACGTCTTTGAGCATCACGAAGCGGCCGGTATCGATGCAGGTTTTCAGCTCGTCATCGGTAAGCAGGCGCCGATACGGCGCCGGGCATTCATACAAGCCCAACGGCAGATCCGACGGCAGCTTCGACAACAGCCGATCAAGATTCGCGAGAAACGTCCGCGAGCCTTCGCGCAGAGGGTCGAGGTGATTCGTCACCAGCACGACGCCTTGCGCGCCCGAATCCGCCGCAACGCGCAGCTCTTCGGCCTGCGCATCGAGGTCATCGCTGATATGACCGGATGCGACGACGGGCACACGCCCCGCCACTTTCTCGACGACGAAGCGCGCCAGCGCGCCGCGCTCGGCGAGACTCAGAAACTGCATCTCGCTCGACTGCGCGACGGCGAACAGCGCGTCCGAGCCTTTCGCCAGATACCACTCGATCAATCTTTCGAGGCCCGCGTAGTCGATCGTGCCGTCGTCGTGGAACGGCGTCAGCATCACAGGCACAATGCCCTCGATCGGGCCGGTCGTTTTCGCTTTATCGATCATTGGGTTCTCCTTGAATACACAGATCTGCACGGCACGGGCGCGCTCGCCCGCTATCCGTTATACGGGAAGCCGGGCCGGCACGCTCGACGTGTCATGCTCGGGAATGGGTCGCTTGACCAGCAGCAGATAGGCCATCGCGCCGACGAACGCAATGCCCGCCGCCGTCAGCAGCGCCGGGACGAACGACGTCGCTTGCGCGATATAGCCCGTCACGATCGGCGCGAGCGCGCCACCCAGAAAGCCGCCGAAGTTCTGCATCGCGCCGAGCGACGCGATCCTGCTGGGCGGTGCCGCCGCCGTCGCCAATGCCCACGATGCAGCGGACGCCGCATTCGCCAGAAAGATCACGACGGAGATGCACGCGATCGCGATCGTATTGCTCTGAACGAGCGCGGCGGGAATCGTGAATGCGACCATGCCGAGCATCGCGATCACGACGGCATTGCGGCGGCTCACGACGGGCGAACTGCTGCGCTTCGTAATCAGATCGGAGAACCAGCCCGCGAGCAGCGCACCGACGAAGCCGCAGAGAAACGGCACGGACGCGGCGATGCCCGTGCGCGCGAGGCTCATATGGCGCTCCATCGTCAGATAGCCGGGCAGCCAGGTCAGATAAACCCAGTTCAGGTACACGGAACCGAAGAACCCGATCAGCATGCCCCACGTCGTGCCATAAGAAAACAGCGCGCGCCACTCAGCGAACGTGAGCTTGGGCGCAGGGCCGGCCGCCGGTTCGGCATCGGCTTCGAGATAGTCGCGTTCTTCGCGGCTCAACGCCTGCCTGTCCGGGTCACGATAAAGCGCGAACCAGACGACAGCCATCACGAGCCCAAGCGCGCCCGTCACGATGAACGCCCAGCGCCAGCTGAACGTGACGATCAGCACCGACAGGCACAGCGGCGCCAGCGCGCTGCCGAGCGGCGATGCCGAGTTGAAGATGCCCGTCGGCGTGCCGCGCGACTTCAGCGGAAACCAATTGCTCACGACACGCGCCGCCGACGGAAACTGCGGCGCCTCGCCGATACCCAGCACGATGCGCGCGAGCACGAAGAAGCCGAACGTCGATACGAGGCCGCCCGCGATCTGCGCGAGCGACCACACGATCAGCCCTGCGCCGAGCAGGCGGCGCGGCCCGATCCGGTCGACGAGGCCGCCTACCGGCAACTGGCACAGCGCATAGCTCCACGAGAAGGCGGACAGCAACAGTCCCATCTGCCCGAGCGAGAGACCGAGGTCTTCCCGGATCAATTGATTCGCGACCGCGAGCGTGCCGCGGTCCAGGTAGTTGACGATACCGCTCGCCATCAGCAGCGAGAGCGCGATGGTCTGCGCGCGCCGAATGCGCGGTGGAGCGGTCAGGCGTTCAGAAGTCGTGTCCACGTTTGCTGTCTCCGTCCGTTGTATGAATGCTGTGGTTGTTCACTGCCTGTTGCAATGCC
The DNA here is from genome assembly GCF_021390595.1 of Paraburkholderia sp. HP33-1. Taxonomy (NCBI): domain Bacteria; kingdom Pseudomonadati; phylum Pseudomonadota; class Betaproteobacteria; order Burkholderiales; family Burkholderiaceae; genus Paraburkholderia; species Paraburkholderia sp. HP33-1. The sequence goes on from NZ_JAJEJR010000003.1 coordinate 1,111,661, forward strand.
ATTTCACTGCTCGTTCAATGCGCGGGCTCCGACGCCCCGCATCAAGCCTGGCTGACGCTGTCTACTTCCAGTTCCGCGCGAAATGGAATCGACGTCTGCGCGCCTGCGCGCGTCACGCTCAACGCCGCCGCGCGCTGACCGAAAGCAATCGATTGCTGCATCGATGCGCCGCTTGCGCGTTCGACCGCAAAGCCGCCTGCAAAGGTGTCGCCAGCCGCCGTTGTATCGACGACGCCCACGCTCGGCGCGGCCATCTGTCCGCTGCCGTGCGCGCCCGCCCAGATCACGCCTTGTGCGCCGAGCGTCACGATCACGTTGCGCACGCCCTTGCCGAGCAGGGCGTCGGCGGCGAAGCGGGCGTACGGCACGCCGTTCACGGGAATATCGGTCAGCAGCGCGGCTTCCGTTTCGTTGACGAGCAAATAGTCGATCTGTCTGTACAGCGCGTCGTCGAGAGGCTGCGCCGGGGCGGGATTGAGCAGGACCGGCACGCCGTTACGCGCGGCGATCTCGATCGCGCGCTCGACGCTCGCAAGCGGCACTTCGAGCTGGCAGATCAGCATGTCGGCGCTCGCGATCAGGTCAGCTGCGGCATCGACATGTAGCGTGCTCAACTGGGCATTCGCACCCGGCGCAACGACGATGCTGTTCGCACCGTCGCTGCCCACCGTGATCGAGGCGATGCCGGTCGGCTGGTCCGCCATCCTATGCACGTGAGCAAGGTCGATGCGCTCGCTGTGCAACGCGTCGCACAGCGACGTGCCGAACGCATCGGTTCCGACGCAGCCGACCATCGCGACCTTCGCGCCGAGCCGCGCCGCCGCGACGGCCTGGTTCGCGCCCTTGCCGCCGTTGACGGTCTCGAAGCGCTCGCCGAGCAGCGTCTCGCCTGGCGACGGCAGACGCGGCGCGTGGACCACGAGATCCATGTTGGCGCTTCCAACAACGACGACCAAGGGTGCAGCGGCAGATGAACTCATGGTTGATGCGATGGTTTCCATTGATGGGCGGTAGTGCGCACACTGATCCCGGAATGCGTGTTAGCGCTTACATTTAACGTGGCCATCGTGACGGACTGTCATTTTCATGCCGATATTGCAGCGCAATTCATGCAATATTTCGGCCACGGATGCCGTGGACACATCGTGTTAGCGCTTACATTTTTGAACGAGTTGCGCGAAAATTGCAAGCGGGATGATGAAGGCCGAGGGTAAACGCCCGGTCTCATCGCCTGGTAAGATGGCGGCCACCCACGCCTCGCGCGGCAGTTCATCCACGACAAACGCAACGACCATGAGCAGTTCACACTCGTCCGCGACACCCGAGACGCCCGCCATCCGCACGCGCCGCAAGAGCGGGCGTGCGGTTCTCAGCGACGTGGCGCGTCTCGCGGATGTGTCGACAGCCACCGTATCGCGGGTCTACAACGAGCCCGACAAGGTCTCGCCCAGCGTGCGCGAACGCGTGCTGCAGGCGGCGACCACACTCAACTGGATTCCGAATGCGGCAGGCCGTGCGCTCGCATCGACGCGCACGCATATCGCCGGCGCGATCATTCCGACACTCGACGATGAGGTATTTGCATCGCAAGTTTCCGGCATGCAGGCGGTGTTGGCCGAGCGCGGCATCACGCTGTTTCTCGGCTGCTCGAACTACGATCCGGCGCAGGCGTTGACCCAGGTGCGGGCGATGCTGGCGCGCGGCGTCGAAGTGATTGCGATCGTCGGCGAAGCGCATCCGCCTGAACTGTTCGATGCGCTCAGACAGGCACGCGTGCCGTATGCGATCACCTACGCGTATCGCGAGGGCAGTCCGCATCACTGCATCGGCTTCGACAATCGCGCGGCGTTCATTGAGATCGCCGAGCATCTGATCGAGCTGGGGCATCGAACGTTTGCCGCCATCTTTCAACCGGGGCGCGATAACGATCGCGTTCAGGCGCGGGTGGCCGGTGTCCGGGAAGCGCTAGCGCGGCATGGGATCGCGGTGCGCCCTTCGCATATGCATGAAGGGCCGGCGACGATTGCGTTCGGGCGTCAAAGCTTGCGCGCGATCTGGCAGGGTGGGGACAAGCGCCCTACTGCGATTATTTGCGGCAACGATCAGCTGGCGATTGGCGTGCTGCTGGAAGCGGCTGAACTCGGGATCAAGGTGCCGCAGCAGTTATCGGTGACGGGTTTTGATGATGTCGCCATCGCGCAGCAGATTCATCCGTCACTCACGACGATGCGCGTCGATACCGCGAAAATCGGCCGGCGCGCAGCGCAATATCTGCTTGATGTGCTCGACGGGAAGACGAACTCGGAGTCAGGCGTCGTGCAGCCGATGTTGATGGTCCGGGAATCGACGGGGCGGGTGCGCGAGTCGGAGTGAGCGCGTGCCATCCTCATTCCTGCAGGACATGGTCGGCCGTGCGGTCGCTGCGCAGCGCCGAAAGTCAGTTATTCGATATCTCTATGCGCACCCGAATGTTACCGCGACTGCTTCCTGAATCGCCTCGAGTGGCGCGCACGGGCTGAGGGCTCGCTTGAACACCTCGCTATGGGCCGTGTCGATGTCTGCCAGAGTGCGAAGGGCTTGCTTTGGACCCAGGTACCACAGGCCGCGCACCTCCAGGTAGTTTTCAAGTAGCGAGAACAACAGCCAGTGACGCCGGTAATCACCTTCTGCATCACCCTTACCCGCACGCCTCAGCATCTTCTCGGACCAAGCCTTTCGAAACGCGATCTCAGTCATCGAAATCGCCGCTGGCCCAGCTTCATATTGTGCCTGGACGCGCGCGAGTACCTGATCGCCGAATGTGTCTTGCTGGAATAGAACTCGGCCGCCATGAATCCGAATCCAGCCAGGTTCGGCCTCGTCGTCCGTGGCGTGAACGAAAAGGTCCAGAAACATACCGTTCCATGGCGCTGCGATGCGCAGTTGGCCCCCTGTGTGACGGAACGCAATCACGTCCAGGTCACTGGTCGCATCGTAGTCCCCGCGTGCGCGCGAACCATATAGGATCGCCGTATGGCAATGGTAGGTGCTCTGAAGTTCAGCACATAGGGCTTCAAATATCTGGCTATCGGACATGACACCTATGCGTGATGATTTCCGTTGAACATTCTGACGAGAACCGCAGCCCGTTACGCATGCCGTGCCTGGCGCGGCATATCGGAAAGCAACGCCCATCGCTCATGGTCTCGCCATTCGCCATCGATGCGAAGATAACGTGGTGAAAAGCCTTCCTGTTGAAAGCCCAGCCGGCAAACGAGCGCAATCGATGCAATATTCCCCGGCTGGATGTTAGCTTCGAGCCGATGCATTCCAAGATCGTCGAATGCATAGCTGATAGCCGCGCGTAGCGCCTCAGTCATCAACCCAGTGCGGCTCGAGTTCGACATTCCGTAGTACCCGAGATAAGCGCTCTGAAAAGCACCTGCGACTATCTCATTGAGATTGACGACGCCAACCACTTTATTCGACGCCACTTCGCGGGCGACAAGACCAACGTTCGCTCCGGTGAGGCAGCGCGCGAACCAGTTATCGAAACCTGGCTGATCGGTAAAGGAAGAGACCCAAGGTAAGTGATATTCCTGACTTGCGCGGTTGGCCGCGATCAAATCGGCGGCGTCAGCACGGATCACACGGCTTAGTCGAATGACACTCATGATTTTCCATCGAGATGTAATAGGTCGCCTCGCCTGGCTTCCAAAGCACGGAAGATATCCGATTCTTGCGCAGTAAAGCGATCAGGCGCGAATCGGAGTGCACGACGCAGCGTCAGGAGGACCATGCAGAGTTTTGCAAGACGATTCGGTAGCCGTCGGGATCCTCGAATGTTCGACCTGACACGTCCCAATAAGGATTAAACGACGTCACGCTAACGAATCCATTCTCGACCAGGTGGTCACACGTCGATTGCCACTCGGCTCGGTCTGGAACGTAAAACACTAGCAAATCCTCACGCGTCGGGGTTGGCGCCACCGGGTGTCCTCGGCACTGGGTGAACTCGAAGTGATAGTCCATGCCGGGACTTCCAAGCATCACTCCGTCGAACCCCTGATGATCCTGAAACTTTGCCAAAACGTCCAGGTTGAGCGCTGCGCAATACATGTGTTCAGTGCGGGCAAGATTGCTAACGGGCCGGGCGATTCTGACATGTGTCTGCATATTGGAAACCTTTTTCAACGACGTTCAAAAGCTCTTTCGCGAGGCTGCGCTGAACGATATCGGCCTATGCGGGCGGCAGGGGCAACCTACCCTTCAACTGCGACACGCTTCGTCATCGGCGCGCAAGCCAATTCCAGTCCGCGCGAGGTACGGTACGTCGAAACCGAATCGCCCGACCAACCACAACGACGATAGAATGCCGCCGCGTTTAGCGTTGCATCGAGCCGCATTGTGGCAACGCCATGATGGCCGGCCAAAGCTTCGAGAAATTGCAGCATCTCGCGCCCAATACCGCGCCCCATATGAGACGGCCGGACGAAGATTGCATCGACTTGCCCATTTGCCACCGTGAGCATTCCTGTACCGACGACCAGTCCCTCGTCGGCAGCAACGTAGAAATCACGTTCGACAACGGCGGCCCATTTTTCCGTGGGCGTGCCATCGACCCATGCCGAAAGGGCTGCCGCCGGATAATGTTCAGCGCACGCAGCGTGCACCGAGGCTCTACGGATATCCCACGCGACGAATACGTCATCGCAAGTCGCTTTTCGTATGGTCAGCATGTCGCGCTCTTCGACTTCAATTTTTTTGTAACGCATGCTAGCGACCCCACGCACTCCGCAAAGGGAAAAGAAAAGCATCACTACGGCGTTCCGGCATTCTCCCTACTCGTTGCCCACCCACCGTGTCGCTCAAGAAGGCTCCGTCTGCTTCGCCTCCACCGTGCGCCGGCTCCACGCTGGCTCGCCCTCTGCACGACGCCGCCTTCTCATGGCCCACGTGACGACATGAAACGAGACCGGCGTAAAAATCAACCCAAACACCGTCGCGGCGATCATCCCACCGAACACGCCCGTGCCAATCGAATGCCGGCTCTCGGCGCCACCGCCCGTCGAGAATACGAGCGGCACGACGCCGACCAGAAACGCTGCCGACGTCATGACGATCGGCCGGAAGCGCATCGTGCAGGCCTCGACGATTGCATCTGCGAGACCCGCTCCGCGCGCATGCAGATCGCGCGCGAACTGCACGATCAGAATCGCATTCTTGCCCGCGAGGCCGATGACGGTCACCACGCCGATCTTGAAGTAAATATCGTTCGGCAATCCGCGCATGAACATCGCCGCGACGGCGCCGATGATGCCGAGCGGCACGACGATCAGCACCGACAGCGGAATCGTCCAGCTTTCGTAGAGCGCCGCGAGCGCCATGAACACGGCGAGCAGCGACAACGCCAGCAACTGCGGCGTTTGTTGCGCCGCCTGCGTCTCGGCGAGTGACACGTCGGCCCACTCGAACCCGATCCCTGCGGGCAATTGAGCCGCGAGACGTTCCATCTCGGCCATCGCAGCACCGGAGCTGTAGCCGCGCGCGGCGCGGCCCGTCACGTCGAGCGCCGGGTAGCCGTTATAACGCGTCAGGACGCTCGGCCCGCGCGTCCAGTGCAGCGACGCGAAGGCCGAGAACGGCACCATCCTGCCCGCCTGGTTGCGGACCGAGAGCGCGAGCAGATCGGCGTCCGTCATCCGTGTGGCAGCATCGCCTCCGACGAGCACGCGCAGCATCCGCCCTCCCGCCGGGTAGTCGGCGATATACGACGTGCCGAACGTCGCGCCGAGTACGTCGGCGATGGCATCGAACGAGACGTCCATCGCATAGGCCTTCATGCGGTCGACCTCGACCGTGACGCGCGGCGCGTCGGGCAGCGTCTCGGAGTGCACGTCGGCCAGCACGCCGCTTTGCTTCGCGAGCTCGATAAGACGCTCGCGCGCCGCGTCGAGCACCTCCTTGTCCACGCCGCCGCGGTCTTCGAGGTGGAACGTAAAGCCGTCGGAGTGGCCAAGCCCGGGCACCGATGGCGGCAACTGCGCGAACACCTCCCCGTCGAGAATCCCGGCGAATTCGCCGTTCAGCCTTTCACGCAAGGTCACCGCATCGACATCGCGACGCTCCCAGTCTTTCAGCGACACGAAGGCCATGCCGACGTTCTGCCCGCTGCCCGCGAAACTCCACCCGATCACCGACGTCACGTTTTCGACGGCTGGCTCCTTGTGCAGGATCGATTCGACGCGGCGCAGCACCGCGAAGGTCCGCTCCTGCGAAGCACCGGGCGGCAGTTGCACCATCACCTGAAGCTGCCCCTGATCTTCCGTCGGCAAGAAACCCCCGGGCATCGCCGCGTAGAGCACCGCCGCCGCCCCGATCAGCGCGAGATGCACGGCGAAGGCCAGCTTCGAGCGCCCGAGCAATCGCGCCACCCAGACGCCGTAACGACGCGTCGCCCCATCGAAGCCGGAGGCGAACTTCGCAAGCCAGCGCGCGGTGACACCGCCGCGGGAAGCGTTATGGTGCCTCGGCGGCTTGAGCAGATTCGCGCATAGTGCAGGCGCGAGCGAAAGCGCCATGAACGCCGAGACCAGAATCGCCGAGATCATCGCGATCGAGAACTGCCGGTAGATTCCGCCCACGCCGCCGCTGAAAAACGCCATCGGCAGGAAGACGGCAATCAGCACGGCCGTGACGCCGACGATCGCGCCGCCGATCTGCCGCATAGCCTTGCGCGTCGCTTCGCGCGGCGCCAGTCCCTCGTCGCGCATGATCCGTTCGACGTTTTCGACGACGACGATCGCATCATCGACGAGGATGCCGATCGCAAGCACGAGCCCGAATAGCGTGAAGACGTTGATCGAGAGGCCGAACGCGTGCATGGCGAGGAACGCACCCATCAGCGTGACGGGAATCACGACGGTCGGCACGAGCGCGTAGCGCAGCTCGCGCAGGAACAGCCACATCACGCAGAAGACGAGGACGATCGCCTCGCAGAGCGTCAGGACGACCTCCCTGATGGCGATGTTGACGAAGTGCGCGCCGTCGTAGGGAATCCGCACGTCGATGCCAGCGGGCAGCGTCTTCGACAACGCGTCGATGCGCGCGCGGATCGCGTTCGAAGTGGCGAGCGCGTTGCCGAGCGGCCCGAGCTGGATGCCAACCGTCGCGGCCGACTGCCCGTTCAGGCGTGACCAGAAGGTATAGCTGTCGCGCCCGACCTCGACGCGGGCCACGTCGCCGAGCCGCACCACAGCCCCGTCCGGCTCCGCCTTCAGCACGATCGCGGCAAACTCGGCCGGCGTGCGCAACTGCCCATGCACGTTGACGGACGCCGTCAGCCCCTGACCGGCCGCGGCTGGCGCGTCGCCGATCGAGCCCGCCGTGACGGTCGAATTCTGAGCACGGATTGCGGCACTGACGTCGGCGGGCGACAGGCTGTATTCGCGCAGCTTCACCGGATCGAGCCAGATACGCATCGCCTCGTCGGCGTCCCACAGTTCGGCCGAGCCGACGCCGGGCGTGCGTTTCAGTTCGCGCAGCAGATAACGGTTCAGATAGTCACTCAATGCCGTGGAATTGCGTGTGCCGTCGGTCGACACGAGCGTGACGAGCATGAGGAACGTATTCGTCGCCTTGAAGACGCTGATGCCCTGCTGGACGACCTGCTGCGGCAAACGCGGTTCGATCTGCTTCAGGCGGTTCTGCACGTCGACCATGGCCAGGTCGGGATTCGTGCCGGGCGTGAACAAGACATCGATCTCGAGCTCGCCGAGCCCGTCGCTCGTCGTCTCGTAGTACGCGAGCCCGTCTGCGCCGTCGAGGCTCTGCTCGATCAGGCTCGCGACGTCGTTGTCGACCTGCTCGGCTGTCGCGCCGGGATAGGTCGCCGAGATGACGACGCGCGGCGGCGCAAGGCGCGGATACTGCGAGATCGGCAGCATCGGGAGCGCCAGCGCGCCAGCCAGAGCGACGGCGAACGCGACGATCCAGGCGAATACGGGACGATCGATGAAAAACGACGGCAAGTGTTCACCTCAGTCGTTGTGCCGAACGAAGCCAACGCGCCTCGATCATGCGAGCTCCTCACGGGCACCGGTTTGCGTGACTTGCATCGACGCGGCGAGCAGCGCCTGGGTATAGGGATGCGCGGGCGTACGCAACACGTCCAGCGCGTCGCCGGCCTCCACGATCCGTCCGGCTTTCATGACGACCACGCGGTGCGCCATCGCACGCATCACGGCCAGATCATGCGTGATGAAAAGGTAGCTGAGCCCATACTTTTTCTGCAAACGCGTCAACAGTCCGAGCACTTGCTGCTGCACCGATACGTCCAGCGCACTCGTCGGTTCATCGAGTACGATCAATTCGGGCTCTACGGCAAGCGCGCGCGCAATCGCAATCCGCTGCCGCTGGCCGCCTGAGAATTCGTGCGGATAACGCAGCAGCACGTCGGCGGGCAGGCCGACCTCCTGGAGCAGCTCGACGATACGCGCCCGGCGTTCTTGTGCATCGAGATGGGGACGGTGAACCCGCAACCCCTCGCCGACGATCTGCTCGATCGTCATGCGCGGCGAAAGCGAGCCGAACGGATCCTGGAACACGACCTGCATGCACGCGCACAGTGCGCGCCATGCGTTGCCCGACGATCGGTATTCGCGCAGCGACTTGCCGGCAACCTTGACGTCGCCGGCTGCGGCCCGTTGCAAGCCGAGAACCGTCGAGGCGAGCGTCGACTTGCCGGAACCCGATTCGCCGACGACGCCGAGCGTCTCGCCGCGGCGCAGCGTGAGGTCAACGTCGTGCAGCGCGCGGAACGTTGTCCTGCCGACCAACGATCGCCAGCCTTTCGCGGTAGTTCGATAGTCGACCGCGAGCCCCTCGATCGACAGCACGTTCGCGGCATCGTCGGGCACGGTCTCGATTGCGCGACGCGGCTCACTGTTGAGCAATCGCTTCGTATACGGATGCTGCGGATTCGCGAAGAGCGCCTCCGTCGTATTCGTTTCGACGAGCACGCCCTTCTCCATGACGGCGACGCGCTGCGCGAACCGTCGCACGAGATTCAGATCATGCGTGATCAACAGCACGGCCATGCCGCGCTCCTCGGCCTCCTGTTCTTGCAGCCCGATCAGCAGGTCGACGATCTGTTGGCGCACTGTCACGTCGAGCGCCGTGGTCGGCTCATCGGCCAGCAGCAGCCGTGGGCGGCAGGCGAGCGCCATCGCGATCATCGCGCGCTGGCGCTGGCCGCCCGAGAGCTGATGCGGGTAGCTGTCGATGCGGCGTTCGGGCTCCGGAATGCCCGTACGGCGCAGCAACTCGATGCCGCGCTCGCGCGCCGCGTTCGGGCGCAGCCCCTCGTGCAGCCGCAGGCTCTCCGCGATCTGCTGGCCCACCGTATAGAGCGGATTGAGCGCCGTCATCGGCTCCTGGAACACCATCGCGATATCGGCACCGCGTACGCCGCGCATCTGCTGTTCGCTCTTCGTCAGCAGGTCCTCTCCATCGAAGACGATGCGGCCCGTGTGCGTGGCATCGCGCACGAGGCGCAGCACCGACAGCGCCGTCACGCTCTTGCCTGAGCCCGATTCGCCGACGAGCGCGACACGCTCGCCGCGGCCGACCGCAAGGTTGACGTCGAACACGCATTGCCTGTCGCCGAACGAGACGCAGAACTCTTCGATGCTGAGCAGCGGTTTGCAGTTATCGCTCATTGGCCACCTCCGAACGCCGAGCCGCGATTGCGGGTATCGAGCGCGTTGCGCAGCGCGTCGCCCATGAACGTCAGGAGCAGCAGCGTGATGACGAGCGCGGAGAACACCGATACCGAGATCCACCAGGCGTCGAGATTGTTCTTGCCCTCCTGCAATAGTTCGCCAAGGCTCGGCGTGGGCGGCGGAACGCCGAGGCCGAGAAAATCGAGGCTCGTCAATGAAAGGATCGCGGCGCTCATGCGAAACGGCAGAAACGTGATGACCGGTGTCAGGCTGTTCGGCAATACGTGGCGCCAGATGATCTGCCAGTTCGAGAGTCCCATCGTGCGCGCGGCCCTCACATAATCGAGCGAGCGGTTGCGCAGGAACTCGGCGCGCACGTAATCGGATAACAGGAGCCAGCCGAACATAGACAGCAGGATGAACAGCAGCCAAAGTGTCGGCTCGAAGATCGAGGCGAAGATGATGAGCAGATACAGGTCCGGCATCGACGACCAGATCTCGATCAGGCGCTGGCCGATGAGGTCGGTCCGTCCACCGTAGAAGCCCTGCAGCGCACCCGTCAACACGCCAAAGAACACGCCTGACAATGTCAGCGCGAACGCCATCAGCACCGACACACGAAAGCCGTAGAGCAGCCGCGCGAGCACGTCGCGCCCGAACTGATCGGTTCCGAGCCAGTTCGCGGCGTTGGGCGGGGCCGGGAACGGCCGCTCGGCGAAATAGTCGATCGTGTCGTAGTAGTTGTGGTTCGGCGCATAGACCGCGAAATTCCCGTTTGACTCCAGCCGGGAGCGGATATACGGATCGAGATAGTTCGTCTTCGCGGGGAAATCACCGCCGAACTGCGTCTCCGGATACTCCTTCACGATCGGGAAGTAGTAGTGTCCGTCGTAGCGCACGATGAGGGGCTTGTCGTTGGCGATCAGTTCGCCGGCAAGACTCACCACAAACAGCGCCACGAATACGATCAGACTCCAGTAGCCGAGCTTCTGGCCTTTGAAGCGCAGCCAGGTGCGCCGCCACGGCGAGACCGGCGCGGCTGGCGCCGCGTGCGCCTTAGCGGTCCACGCTGTCGAATTGGATACGGGGGTCGACGATGACATAGCAGACGTCAGCAATGAGTTTGGTTAAAAGGCCGATCAAGGTGAAAAGAAACAGCGAGCCGAGCACCACGGGGTAGTCACGGCGAATCACCGAGTCGTATGAGAGCTGACCCATGCCGTCGAGCGAGAACAGCGTCTCGATCAGCAGGTTGCCGTTCAGGAACGCGCCGACGAAGGCAGCGGGCAGGCCCGTCAACAGCGGAATGGCAGCGTTGCGCAGCACGTGCTTCCACAACACGTCCCGCTCGGGCGCGCCCTTGGCGCGCGCCGTCAGTACGTATTGCCGACCGATCTCTTCGAGGAACGTGTTTTTCGTCAGTATCGTCACGATCGCAAAGTTGCCGACGACGGACGCCGTCACGGGCAGCACCATGTGCCAGACGTAATCGAGCACCTTGCCCGCGGCGGACAAATCGGAGAAGTCATCGGATGTGAGCCCGCGCATCGGAAAGAGCTGCCAGAACGTGCCGCCGCCGAACAGCATCAGCAACAACACGCCGAGCACGAACCCCGGAATCGCGTAGCCGACGAGGACGAGGACGCTCGTCACCGCATCGAAGCGCGAGCCGTTACGCACGGCTTTGGCGATCCCGAGCGGCACGGACACCGCGTAAGTCAGCATCACGGTCCAGAGCCCGAGCGAAATAGAGACAGGCAGCTTGCTACGGATGACCTCCCACACGCTCTTGTGCTGGAAATACGACTGGCCGAGATCGAACGTCGCGTAGCTCTTCAACATCAGCAGGTAACGCGTGAGCGGCGGCTTGTCGAAGCCAAATTGCTTCTTGATCTGCTCGATCTGCAGCGGGTCGAGGCCCTGGCTGCCGTGGTAGCCGCTGCCGCCTCCGCCGTCCGCACCGTGGCGCGACTCGCCGTGACGAAGTTGGGTAACCATCTGCTCCACCGGCCCCCCCGGTACGAACTGGGTCACGATGAAAGTCAGCGTGACAACACCGACGATCGTCGGCACCATCAATAGCAGTCGTCTGAGAATGTAGGCGAACATGACGTTCCTCAATGCACAGCGGCGGTTGTCTGCGCCTGCGGTTTTCGATACCAGTAGTTGATGACCCAGTCCTCGTACTGATAGGTGACCGGTGTCACCTTCGGGAACCCGAGGGTCGACTTGTAGCCGATCCGCGCATACGGCTCGTAGTACTGCGGCACGAGGTAGTACTCGTTGATCAGTACCCGATCGAGCGCGCGCGTGGCCGTCTCGAGGTCATCGAGCGTGTCGGCCGAGATGGCCGCGTGCACTAGCGTATCCACGGCCTTCGAGCGAATGCCCATGTAGTTTTCCGAACCGACCTCAGATGCAGCATGGCTCGTGAAACGGCGTATCAGCTCCGGCCCCGGGATCGTGACGGGCGGATAAATGAACGTCGTCATGTCGTACTCGAAGTTATCGAGCCGCTTCTGATAAAGCGCACTGTCGAGCTCGCGCATATAAGCATGGATGCCCAGCGTCTGCAGCGCCTGCGTGTAGGGGATGATGATGCGGTCCATGCCCGGCTGGTTATCGATGATCTCGATCGTCATCGGCTTGCCACTCGCATCACGCAACGCGCCGTCACGGTAGTGCCAGCCCGCGTCGGCGAGCAGTTCGCGGGCCTGCCGCAGGTTCTGCCGCAGCGAGCCGGGCGGCAGCGTATTTGGCTGCTTGACCATCGGGCCGAACACTTCGGAAGGCAACGATGCGCGGAACGGCTCGAGCAGCTTCACCTCCTTCTCGCTGGGCATGCCGGTCGCACCGAACGGGCTGTCCTGCCAGAAGCTGTTCAGCCGGCGATACTGCCCGTAGAACATCATCCGGTTCATCCACTCGTAGTCGAATGCAAGCGCGAGCGCGTGGCGAACGCGCCGGTCCTGGAATTGAGGGTTACGCGTGTTGATAATGAAGCCCTGCATTTGCGCGGGGTCTTCTTCGAATTCGCCCTTATGCAGGAACCCCGACTCGAAGTTCTTGCCGACGTATTTGCGCGCCCACTGAGTCGAACTGTATTCGACGCGCACATCCTCGTTGCCCGCCTTGAACGATTCGAGCATCGTGTACTGGTCGACATAGAGCTTGAACGTGACGCGCTCGAAGCGGAACATCCCACGCCGCGCCGGCAGGTTCGCGGCCCAATAGTTCGGGTTCCGGCGATAGGTGATCTGCTTGTCGTTCTTACGCGACTCGATCAGATAGGCTCCGCTCGCGATAGGCGGATCGACGGAAAGTTGATCGAACGGCTGGCGCTTGCCATTCGTTTGCATGCCCCACTTCGGCGAAAACACCGGCAGATCACCGGCGATCAACGGATTGGCTCTCGAGTTGTCGACGAAGTCGAAGCGCACGGTCAACCGGTCGACCACCGACGCGCGCTTGATCTGCACGAACTGCGACGAAATCAACGGGGACGCCTGCGCGCTCTTCAGCGTATCGAACGAGTATTTGACGTCCTGCGCAGTGATCGGATCGCCGTTCGAGAAACGCGCCGCCGGATTGATGTGGAACGTCGCCGAGCAATGGTCGGGTGCGAGTTCCACATCGTCGGCGATGAGCGGATATTCGGAAGCGAGTTCGTCCCAGCTGCGTTGCATCAGGGTATCGAACATCAGGTTACGGATATCCGGCGCGGCCATTCCTCGCACGATGAACGGATTCGTCGAATCGTAGCTTTGGTTATCGTTGTAGTTTTGAAAAATCAATTCGCCGGTAGTCGGCGCGTCGGGATTCGCGTAATCGAAATGCGTGAAATCCGGTGCGTATTTCGGTTCGCCGAATTGCGCAATCGCCGGCTTGGCGGCGGCCGGCAACGCGATGGTCGCGCCGGTCGTCGCGACCATCGCGGCGATCAGGGGCATGACCATCGGCGTAAGCGGCACGGGCCGCCGCAGCAAGCGGAACGTCAAAAGTTTCATTGTCGCTGTGCGTGTGCGCACGCCGGACGGAAGCCGGCGTGACATTGATCGGATCGGAGCGCAAGGTCGGGCGCGAGCCCGGCCGGTTCACCTACTTCGACGCCATGAGCGTCCACAGCCGGCCAAGGTCGGCGGAGCCGTCCGTGCCCTTGACCGCCCGGAACGCCTGAATCGCACGCGGCTTCTGTCCTGCCACGTAGTAGGCGATGCCCAAATGCAGTTGCGCCTGATCGGGATGGTCGAGGCCGCCCTTCGCGATCGCCGACTCCATCATCGCCAGCCCGTCCTTCGCGTGACCCGCGAAAACGAGGTTGAACCCCTGGTCGACGGGCGCGACGGGATTCGCCGCATCGCTGCCGGCCTGCGCGCGCTTCGCCGCGAGCGCCTGCAGGCGCTTTTCCCGCTCCGCCTGCGCATCTTTGCCGAGCACGCCAGAGGCGAAGCCCTGGTCGATGATCTGCTTCGCTTCGGCCGGCGTACCAGCGACGAGCGAAAGCTCCGTCATCTCCATGTAGTCATCCACCGAGCCGAACGCGCCGGTGACGCGCCCCAACCGGTACACGTCGACGTCAAGCTTCGGCGAGTAGCCCGGCTTCGCGCGAATCGCCGAGAAGAGGTTGTCCCAGTACGCCTGCCTCGGATGGTAAGCAACGAGCTTCTCAAGTGCGGCGCGATAGGTCGCATCGTCCTTGCTACGCTGCGCACATGCGCTCAATAGCTGCAATTGCGACTCATCGGGCACGCGGTTGGTGCGCACTTGCGCGTCGATCGTCGGCTTCAGCGCACCGACCACGCTCGCGCAGTCGTTTGACAGGTAGTACGACTGCACGAGCAGCTCCTTCATCTGCGGATCGCCGCCTCCCGCCTTCAGGTAGCGCTGCGCGACCGCGATCGCTCGCGCATAGTCGCGCTCCTGGAAGTAGATGCCAGCCAGCGTCGCGCTCACGCGTTGTTCGTCTTCGCCCTTCAGCTGCCCGGAGCCGAGCAGCGTCTGATAGGCCTGTGCGGCCGCACCCTCCTCGCCATCCGCCATCAGCGCCGCGCCACGCATTTCCTCGACCATGTAGATCTCATACGGCGTCTTGTTCGGCACGGCCGCGGCTTGCGCGATCCTGGCAAGCGCGTCCTTGTACTTGTGCGCCCGATAGAGATCCTGGGCCGCGCTGAGCGGCTTGCCGACGTCAGGACGCAGTGTGTCGGCCACGGCCGCCAGCGTTGCCGCGGTCAAGACCAGGCCGACGACAGCCGCCCACAAGGGTTGTTTGAGCCGTCGATTGACTATTCTCATCGCACCATCCTTATTGCATGTACTGCTCGTTACCGATGAGCCCAATTTTCGTGGCGCCTACGCGCTGCGCCGACGCCATGACGGCCGCCACATCCTTATAAGGCACGAGCCTGTTCGGACGCAGATGAATCTCGGCCTGCACGGGCTCGGCCGCGACGTGCGCAAGCTTTTCCTCGAGCGCCGCCTGGTCCGGCACCAACGCGCCGTTCCAGGTCGTCGTGCCGTCGAAATCGATGTCGATCTGCACGATTTCAGGCTGCGTGAGCGGCGGCGGCGGATCGCCGACCGGCAGATTCATCTTCACCGCGTGCATCTGAATCGGGATCGTGATGATCAGCATGATCAACAACACCAGCATCACGTCGATGAGCGGCGTTGTGTTGATGTCCACCATCACGTCCGGTTCGTCGCCACCGCCGCCCGAAGGAACGTTCATTCCCATATTCGCCTCCTAGCCGCCGCGCGCGGGCGGCTCAGTGATAAATGACACTTTCGCGATGCCGGCGCGTTCACAGGTCGTGATCACGCGGCCGATGAACTCGTAACGCGTGCTCTGGTCACCGCGCACATGCACCTCGGGCTGCGGCTGCATCACCGAGACGTCCTTGAGCCGCGAGAGCAGCGTCGCACTATCCACGTGCTTCTCGTTCCAGAAGAAATCGCCGTCGCGATTGACCGCGATCTCGATGCTCGTCGGTGTCGTCTGTAGCGGCTGGATCGTCTCTTTCGGCAGCTGCACCGGCACCGTATGCGTGACGACCGGGATCGTGATCAGGAAGATGATCAGCAACACCAGCATCACGTCGACGAGCGGCGTCGTATTAATGGCGGCGATAACGTCGTCGTTGTCGTCGTTTTGCCCCACGCTCATGGCCATGAAGGACCTCGCTCAGGCTGCGGATTGCCGGTTACTGGACGGTCGCGGCGGAACGCACCGCAACAGGACGAACGGAACGCTTGCCGCCGGCGAGCAGCACGGCATGGAGTTGAGCGCCGAAGGCGCGCACGCGCTCCATCACCGACTTGTTGCGGCGCACGAGGAGGTTGTAGCCGAGCACCGCCGGCACCGCGACGGCAAGACCGACGGCCGTCATGATCAGCGCTTCGCCGACGGGGCCGGCCACCTTGTCGATCGAGGCCTGGCCCGCGATGCCGATCGCGGTCAACGCGTGATAGATACCCCAGACGGTGCCGAACAGGCCGACGAACGGGGCCGTCGAACCGACCGTCGCGAGCAACGCGATGCCGTCTTGCAGACGGTTCGACACGTTCGTGATCGCACGGTCGACCGAGGCGGCGATCCACGTGTTGCGGTCGATGGCTTCGAGCAGCGCCTCGTCGTGATGTCGCTCCGCCTCGATTCCTGACTCGGCGATGAAGCGGAACGGCGACGACTCGTCAAGTTGCTGGACGCCTTCGGCGAGCGACGGCGCCGCCCACAATTGCTCGTCGGCGTGCTTCGCGCGGCGGTTGGCACGGAACTGCTCGAGGAACTTCGTGACCATGACGTACCAGCTGCCCATCGACATGGTGACGAGCACAATCAGCACGAAGCGCGCGACGAAGTCGCCGTTCTTCCATAGCGCGCCGAGGCCGTAGGGGTTCTCGACAGATTGCGTCGCCGCCGGTGCGGGCGGCGGGGCCGGCTCGCCGGCTACGGCGGCGGGCGCGTTCATCTGCGGCGCTGCTACGGCGGGCGCGGCCGCGCTTGCCTGAGCATGCGCGAGTTGCGGTACCACGAGGGTATTCACCGCGGCTGCGGCGATCAGGAGGCTGGTTGCCAGGGTGGCGATGGAACGCTTCTTCATGTTGAGCTCCAGTTCAATCGTTGAACTTAAGAAATCGGGTTAAACCGTCGGGGCAGGCTTTCGTTGCCTGCACCGCGAACGCAGCGGGCGCGGTTTGCTATATGTCGGGTCAATTGAGGTTGAACGAGAAAGGTACCTGCACGCGTACGGCCTGGCCCTGCGCGATACAGTTGAACCGCTTGACGGCCTTGTATGCCGCCTCGTCCAGGCTGTCGTGATCCGACGATTTGGCCACGTGAACGTTGCCAAGGTGTCCTTGCGGATCGACAGTAAATTCGATCAACACGTCGCCGGTCTCGCCGTTCTCCTGCGCTTCCTTCGGATAGGCGATCGAGCTGCGGATCTGATCGGAATTCGGGCAGACGACACCGACTTCCGTGTGCACGGGGGCAGCAGCCTTGACGGGCGGCGCAGGCGGTGCGGGTGGCGCCGTCACGGGCGCCGACTGCACCGGCGCGGCCTGGTGCGCGATCGTCGGCTGCGGCGGGGCCTGGACCGGCACTTCGGACGGCGGCACAAAGGGAGGCGGCGGCGGCGCGAATTTGGGCGGCGGCAACTTCACCTCTGGCATGGGCGGCGGAGGCGGCGGCTTGACCGGCTCGATGATCTTCGTTTCGATGGGATGCTGAATGACTTGTACGACCTTCGTCGCGAGGCCGTTGAGCAGCGCATAGACCAGCACGACGTGCAGGACGATGACGGCTGCAATGCCGCCGAAGCGGCGGGTCGGATTCTGCTGCTTGCGCCCGAATTCGCGCGGGAGGCCGGGCCTGGCGACCGTGCCCGCGTTCGCGGCTGATGCCGCAATAATGTGTCCTTCCTCTTTCATACCTTCGATCCTCGCAGCGTGATTCGCCTGTTCCGTGATTGAGACGCTTGTCGCGCAACGAACCACGGTTGGGGCCGTTCACAAGGGATGTCTTGCCACTGCCTTGAAACGCGGGTGGCCGCTCGCCCGTGCCTCGCACGGTCGAGCGCCGGCCCGCCACGATCAGAAACGATAGGTCGCACCCACCTGGAAGAAGCGGCCCAGGTCCGTGTACAGCGATTGGTCGTAGCCCGTGATGTCAGGAGTCGACTGCCACTCGACGTCGAACGGCGGCTTCCTGTCGAACAGGTTCTGGATACCGCCGTAAATGGTCCACTTCTTGAAGCCGCGATAGGTGGCCACCAGGTTGAACTGGCTGTACGAGGCAACCGACAGCGTGCCGCCATCGCCGAACTCGGCCGCGACCGCGTTCGTGTAGGGGCCCGTGTACTGCCACGTGAGCGTGGTCGTCAGTTGGCGGTAATCCCAGCTCAGGCTCGTGTTGCCCTTCCAGCGCGGGTTGCTTGCGCCGAACGGCTGCAGCAGCGCCAGATTGTTGCCCGCGAAGTCCTGAGTCTCGCCGCCGCTCTTCAACTTGAAGTGCCAGACGTACGCCCAGTCTCCCGAGAGCGTGAACGTGCCGTACTTCGTGCCCACACTCTTTCGGAAATCGAGGTCAAAGCCGTCCGTGTCGAGCGAGCCCAGGTTGATAAACGGCATTTTGATGTAGCGAATGGTGCCGTCCGCGTTACGCACGACGTAGTTCGGGTCGTTCGCCTGCAATAG
Organism: Paraburkholderia sp. HP33-1; assembly: GCF_021390595.1. Taxonomy (NCBI): domain Bacteria; kingdom Pseudomonadati; phylum Pseudomonadota; class Betaproteobacteria; order Burkholderiales; family Burkholderiaceae; genus Paraburkholderia; species Paraburkholderia sp. HP33-1. The sequence continues at coordinate 1,130,059 of NZ_JAJEJR010000003.1, forward strand.
CGCATTCGGATCGGGCGTGCCGATGACGTTGTCGATGTGCACCTTGTAGAACGCCGCACCCAGATCCGTCGAAGCGTCCGGCGAAAGCGTAAAGCCAATGTTGTAGTTCTTCGTGTGCTCAGGCTGCAGGTTCGGGTTGCCGGTCGTCTGCTCCGTCGTGAAGTGCTTCGTGGGCACGCCGCTCGGATCGTTCGGGTCCACCAGGTTCTGGTGGCCGAGATAGACCGATTGCGAGTTCTCGACCGCCGTCGGCGCGCGGAATCCGCGGCTGTACGATGCGTACGCCGTCAGCATGCGAACCGGCTGGAAGCGCAGCGCGAAGCTCGGCGAGAAGGCGCCACCGAAATCGCTGTAGTGGTCGTAACGGCCCGACTGCGTGAACGTCAGGTTGCGGATGATCGGAATGTCGACCTGATAGAAGGCCGCTGCGACGTTACGCTCGCCGTCCACGCTCTGCACGTTCGCAGGTGCCGTGATGCCTTGCGTCGCATAGGTCTGCGAGTTGATGACCGTCGACTCGTGACGGAACTCAGTGCCGACACCGAGGCCCACGCCGCCGGCCGGCAGCGTGAACAGGTTGGTCGTCGAGGCCTTCGCGAGCACCTGGTCAAGCTTCGTGATCGACAACTGGTTGTCGTCCTGGAACACGCCGTTCAGGCCGTTCGGCGTGGAGCTCGGGTCCGAGAAGTTGTAGGTGCCGCTCGCGAGCATGTTCTCGAGGCCAGCCACATTGAACCGGTTCGAGTAGGTGCTTGCGACGGTACTTTGAGAATGGGCGTACTCCGCCGACCAATCCCAGGCGCCGAACTTCGGGGTGTCGAACGAACCCTTGACGCCCGTGTTCGCCATCAGGAACGTCGAGGTCGTATCGGTGACAGATACGTTATTCGGGAACGTCAGGTTGATCAGCGTCGGAACGCCGTACGGGTTGAACGGGTTCGAAGCCGAGACGGTGCGCCCGACCGGCGAGACCGTTCCCGTCGACGGGTCGAACACGTTCGTCGTGCTGCTGAGCGCCACCGGCCCGTTCAACTGCACGGTTTCATTGCGGCTCGCCCAGAAACCCGCATAGGCTTCGGTGGTGTCGTCAATCTTGAATGTGCCGCGCACCTTGGCGTTGAGGCGCGTCGTCGCCGGGATCAGCGACGTGCTGTTCGCCACGTTGTACGTACACGACTGGCCACCGGTCGCCGCCGCGTTGCTGCCCGGCGGACACGGACTGAACGCCTGATGGGTGCCGTCCGCCAGCTGCCAGTACGACTGCTGGTTCGGACCGAGCGGCGCCGCGTTGCCGCCCGGGTACTGCGTGAAGTCCTGGTTTTTCGTCATGTCGCGGTCGGCGAGCGTCGAGCCGCTGTCGCGGTAGTAGCTGGCGGCCGCCGTGATGTTCCAGCGGTCGGAAGTCAGGTTGCCGAGACCGCCCAGGATGCTGAAGGTTCCCTGAGCGTTACCGGGATGCTGGGCCTTGCCAAGCTGGCTGTCGATCTGCAATCCCTCGAAGTTCTTCTTCGTGATGATGTTCACGACCCCCGCGATCGCGTCGGAACCGTACACCGACACGGCGCCCGTCTTCACGATTTCAATGCGCTCCACGATGTTCATCGGAATCGTATTGATGTCGAAGAACGTGTCGGTGAAGTTGACGGCCTGTGCGTAGTTGGCCACGCGCTGCCCGTCGATGAGCACGAGCGTGTACTTTTCGCTGAGGCCGCGCAGCGCAAGGCCCGCACCGCCCGGGGCGGAGCTCGAAGCCGTCGATTGCGACCAGCTGCTTGCCGAGTTGACGGCTGTGCCGCGCAGGAAGTCGGCCACGGTCGTGTAGCCGCTTTGCTGAATCTCCTTCGCGGTGATGACCTGAACTTCAGTGCGGCCTTGTTTGTCTGCGCTGCGGATCAGCGAACCCGTCACCTCGAACTTCTTCAGCTGCTTCACAGAGGTGTTGCTCGCCGAGGCGCCCGATGCCGCGCTCGGTGCGGCCGCCGCCGCATTCGCGTCTTGCCCATCCTTCTGAGCGGGGGCCGTGTCAGTTTTCGTCGCTGCCGCGGTTGCGGCGGGCTGAACCTGCGCAAATGCCGTGGTCCCAAGCGCAGCGGTCAGCGCAATCTCTGCCCAAACTATTTTCCTTATGGCGGATCCCAAAGCCGTGAGTTTCATTTTTTCCCTTCGTGTTTCATTGACCCAAGTCGACATGCCAAAGAACATCTTTGGCACTTTCCCCATGCGGCACCCATGCGAGACCGCCTCGTTACTGCGTCACCCCCGCGTACCACCGACTATGCGCACAACCAGATTCACCTCTTCATCCATTTCGGTGAATATCAAATAGGAAACCAAAATGCATTTATTGTGGTGACTAAAAATCTCAGGCAAAACGATCCCCTAACCATCGTTCGAACGGACTCGATGGATCACTCCTCATTCAACGCAAATTCATACACTTAGGACTGAAAAACGTATAAAACGAAGCTTCGCCGCGAACGCAGCGAAACTACCAATACTTAAAACAATCTCGGCGTACCTACCCAGACAATCACGGTTTCTTCGTTAGTCGCATTGGCCCAGCCGTGCGGGACCGTCGACTCGAAGTGCGCGCTGTCGCCTGGATCAAGCACAAACGTATTGCCCTCCAGGTTCAGCGATATCTGACCGCTGAGCACATAGAGAAACTCCTCTCCAGCGTGTGTCGTCACTTCCGACGGCGGCTGACCAGCAGGCATTCTGACGAGAATTGCGTCCAGCTGCCTGCCGACCGCAGCGTTTGTGAGGCGAGCAAACTGATTCGCCGAGTCGGCAAAGCTGAAGTACTGCCTTTCGTCTGTGCGCCGCACGGATTTCGCTTCGGTCGGCGTTTCGACGAAGTACTGCATCGTTACTCCAAGCGCTTGTGCAATACCGGCCAATGACGAAAGGGACGGTGTCGCGAGTCCTCGCTCGACTTGGGAAAGAAACGGCTTCGAGATTCCGGCCGCCGTTGCAGTTTCATCCAAAGTACACTGGAGTCGCTTGCGCAGCGCTCTAATCTTGCTGCCCAGCACTAGTGGGGCAGCGTTTTTCTTGTCATAACGTTTCATAGTTGTATTAAAAGATACAGTAAAAAAATCGGCGTCAAAATTTGTTTGATGGCAGCAAACTATTTTTTAATCAGGCCGTTCTACGCCGATGCGCCACACTGGTGCTTGCGCGCTGGTTTCCATTCCGTGCGTCGGTCAGGCCATGAGAGGCAATGCAGCATTGCGCCCCAACCGGTGAAGATTGCCTTGTACATCAAATGATTAGCGTCGACGCGCGGCAGCCGGTGCGAAGATGTTGGCCGCGTAAACCTGAACCTTTGACTTTCGGCAATTCGCCGCCACGCTTCAACGACGATATCCGCAATGCCCGCAATTCTTCTTATTGGGGCATTCAGCACCAAAATATCAGGGGGCTTTTGCCATGCAGACAACGTCGCATTAGATCACACCCTCTAATTCAGCCATCCTTTTTGATTCTGTCGCGGCAAGGCGAATCAGGCGGACGATAGCAACAGGATAAGGGCTGCGTATCCCGCCGCGTCAGATGATTGTTTCGGTGCTCGACAATTCGCTCGCGTGCGAGGGCCTCACGCTACTGCAGAACAGTGAACTCAAGGAAGGGCATTGCAGCCTTTCGCGAAGGCCGCAAGCCATGGTTCTCCGCGCCCCGATACCGGTCCTCCCTGAACGGATCTTCGTCATTGCTAACCAGGTAACCTATGACGTGGCCCGCCGCATCGCCACCAACACGCTCAACCGTCCCGAGACCCGCAACGCGCTCAGCCCCGATCTCATCAGCGAGCTGATCCAGCTCGTGCGCGCGGCGGATCGCAACGCCAGCGTCAAATGCATTTTGCTGCGCGGCGAAGGCGATCACTTCTGCGGCGGCGGCGACGTCAGGAGCTTCCAGCAGCCGCTTTCGTTGCCGCCCGACGAACGCTACGAGATATTCGAGCGTCGTCTGATGGTCGGCAACCGGCTGCTCCAGGTGCTGCGCGAATTTCGACTGACTTCAGGCTGGTCTGCGCTGGCGGTTTCAGGATGATCGATGGCGGGCAGGATCGGGTCCATATGGCACGATGCGTTCATGCCGGCGCCAACCGCCGTGCGCCAGGTGGCTATCGAGCCTTGCTAAAAGCTCCATCGTGCACTAAAAAACATCTACTTACTTTGCATGTCTACTGGCCGCCCGGCCAATGCAATGGGCGCTTCCATCCCAGCGAGCGCGACAGTCCATGAGTCTTCTTGAGCTCAGAGGCGTTTCCAGACATTTCGGCGCCATTCAGGCCCTGATCGACGTGACGCTCAGTCTGGAGCCAGGCCAGGTGGTCGGGCTCATGGGCGATAACGGGGCCGGAAAATCGACCTTGGTGAAGGTCGTCGCCGGCAACTTTCCGCCTTCGCACGGCGAGATTCTCATCGATGGAAAGCCCGTGCATTTCAGCAAGCCGGTCGACGCCCGCGCGCGCGGCATCGAGGTCGTCTATCAGGATCTCGCGCTTTGCGACAACCTGACGGCAGCCGCCAATGTCTTCCTTGGCCGCGAACTGCGGATCGGTTTCGGGCCGATCCGCGTGCTCGATCACGCGACCATGTACCGGCGCGCCGGTGAACTGTTCAAGGCACTGAAGTCCGAGACGCGCCCGCGCGACCTCGTCAGGCAAATGTCGGGGGGACAGCGGCAGGCCGTGGCCATCGCTCGCACGCGCCTCTCGGAAGCGCGACTGGTCCTGATGGACGAGCCGACCGCCGCGATCAGCGTGCGCCAGGTCGCCGAGGTGCTCGATCTCATCAAACGCCTGTCCGAGCACGGTATCGCGGTCATCCTCATCAGCCACCGCATGCCGGACGTATTCGCCGTCGCCCACCGCGTGGTCGTGATGCGGCGCGGGCGCAAGGTCGCGGACAAGAAGACCGAAGAGTCCTCCCCGGAAGAAGTGACCGGTCTCATCACCGGCGCCATCGCCGCCGCCTGAACCTGCCTCGCACGGGAGACCCAACCTTGAACGACGCGCCGCGAAGGCCCCCTTCAATGCCGACATTGCTCGATGATCCGCAGTCCGCGAGGACGCATACCCGCTGGTCGGGGCTGCTTGCGAGCCAGGTGTTCTGGGTCGTGCTGGCAACGATCGTCGCCTGCATCGCCCTGTCTTTTGCGACCTCGACCTTCGCGACCTCCGAGAATCTTTTCAACGTCACGCGAAACTTCGCCTTCGTCGCCATCGTCGCGCTCGGCATGATGGCGGTGATCGTCACAGGCGGCATCGATATTTCGGTCGGCTCGACGATCGGCATCAGCGGAATCGTGCTCTCGGTCGTCATGAACGCGGGCTACCCGATCTGGGCCGGCATCGGCATGGGGCTGCTGACCGCCGGGCTCGTCGGCCTCGTCAACGGCGTGCTCATCGCGTATCTCGGCATGCAGCCTTTCGTCGTGACGCTCGCCATGCTGAGCGTCGGCCGCAGCCTCGCGCTCGTGATTTCCCGCAGCCGGACCATTTTCGATTTCGGCCCCGACGGCAGCAAGCTCCTCGCGCTCGGCGGCGGCTCGACACTCGGTGTCGCCAATCCGGTGTGGTTCCTGATCCTGCTCGGGCTGCTGTTCTGGTTCGCGTTCGGCTGGACGCGCTGGGGGCGCTACGTCTTCGCGATCGGCGGCAACCGTCATGCGGCGAATCTCACCGGCGTGCCGGTGCGCGGCATCGTCTGCTCCGTTTATGTGCTGTGCGGCCTCATGGCGGGCGTCGCGGCGATTCTCGAAGTCGGCTGGCTAGGCGCGGTGACGACAGGCCTCGGCACCGGTGACGAACTGCGCGTGATCGCTGCCACCGTGGTCGGCGGGACCAATCTGGCGGGCGGGGTCGGCAGCGCCTTCGGAACGGTCGTCGGCGCGGCGCTCATCGAAGTGATCCGCAACAGCCTGATCCTGCTCGGCGTCGACGCATTCTGGCAGGGGACCGTCGTCGGCACATTCATCATCGTCGCGGTGCTCTTTAACCGGCTCGGCGGCGAGCGGCAAGGCGATTGAAATGTCTTCGGATGCACCGGCAGCTTCGCGACAGGTGCCGCGAAGCTGCCGGATTAGTCGCGGAACTGCCGGACGCACCGGTTCGCAAAACCGCAAGGTTCCGCTCAAAGGCCGAAACCCGATTTTGGGCCTGCCGCGGGATCGGTGTGAAAACTGTGTGGGCAGACATGGGCACCGCAGAGCCGGCGCCGAACAGGAGGAAACAATGAAGAAACTGTGGATGCGTCTTGCCGTGGCCGGAGGACTCGCGATGCTGGCGTCTCCGGGATTCGCGGCCGATAAGACCCTCGCGCTGGTGGTAAAGGGTCTCGACAACCCGTACTTCGACCTCATGCATCAAGGATGCGAACGGGCCAACAAGGAACTCAACAAACAAGGCTACAACTGCTACTACACCGGCCCCGCGACCGCCGCGGACGAGAGCGCGCAAGTGCAGATCATCGACGACCTGTTTACCAAAGGCGTCGCGAGCATGGCGATCTCGCCCGCGAACGCGCCGGCCGTGGGCGAGGTGTTGCGCCGCCGCGGCGGATCGGTCCCGATCATCACCGCGGATGCCGATCTGCTGCCGAAGGATGCCTCGCTGCGCAAGAGCTACGTCGGCACCGACAACTACGAGCTGGGCGCCAAGCTCGGCGAGCAGTTGAAGATGCTGATGCCGAAGGGCGGCAATGTCTGCCTCGTGATGGGCAATCCGGCGGCCGAGAACATCAACCAGCGGGCCCAGGGCGCGCGCGACGTGCTGTCCGGGAAGAAAGGCGTCACGAAGCTCGCAGGCGAGAACGGCTGGCATGAGATCAGTGGCTGCCCGCTCTACTCGAACGACGACGCCGCCAAGGCGAACCAGATGATGCAGGATACGCTGACCGCCAACCCTACCGGTCTCGACGCCTTTCTGCTGGCGGGCGGCTGGCCGCTCTTTGCGCCGCAGGCCTTTTCGCAGGTCGTCGCGCCGATCATGGACAAGATCAAGAACGGCAAGTTCGTGATCGTCTCGGCGGATACGCTCGGGCCCGAACTGCAGGCGCTCAAGGACCGCAAGGTGAATGTGCTGGTCGGCCAGCGGCCGGAGGAAATGGGCTACCGTGCCGCAATGGTCATGCGTGATCTCGCGGAAGGGAAGACGGTGCCTCCGGTCATCCACACCGGACTCGACGTCTGCACGTGGAAGAACGCCGACACTTGCCTGAAGCATTGAAGGCACTGCGGCCCACGTTATGACGACGACGCGGGCGATGCGGGAGCCGGGTCGGCGCTGGCCCGGCTCTCTCTAATGTGGAAAGCGCGCGGGCTGGAGGGTGAGACGGGCCAGTTTATGGATTTGTCGCAATAAGGAAGGCGGGTCAAACAGACATCGATATGATGAGGACTACTCATGCGAACAACGAGAAGAATTACATCAAGCGGATAGTGCAGGCGCTTGAGCACCTTCGCCACAGCCGGATTCAGGTTCTGCTTCATCGATCAAATCGTTCGCCTCGTTGCCTGCAGCATTCTGACTACTACGCGCACCGGAGTGCCAGGCCGAGCTCAAGGAGCCTGCAGGAGCAGACCCACGTCAAGGCAGCATTTGCCGCCAGCGGCGCGAGCTACGGCAGCCGGCGTGTAATGCATGCGCTGCGCGATTTACGCCGCGAGCACCTCCATGCTCTTACGCTCGAACGCATTACCCTCGCAGTCGAACAGATGGCAGTGTTCCGGCGCCGCACCTAGCTTCTGCATCTCGCCCTTTGCATGCCGTTCGAACGGAGCAATTCGGGCAATCAGCCCCTCCGGAGCAACCTCCGACTCCGCGTAAAGGTACGCTGCGTCGCCCAACGATTCGACCGTCATCGTGCGTGCAGACACGCCGTACTCTTCAACCTCCACGTGAAGATGCTCCGGCCGAATACCCACGGTCACGCGCTCCCCCTCCCGCACCCCCCTCGGCTCTACAGCCACGCACTGCCTCTCGCCGGTCCCGTAGGACACCACCACCCCATCGCGCGACACCGACTGCACCACCCCTTCGAGAAAGTTCATCTTCGGCGAACCGATGAACCCCGCCACGAAGCGGTTCGCTGGCGCATGATAGAGCTGGTTCGGGGAGCCCACCTGTTCCAGTTTGCCCGCCGACAGCACGACGATCCTGTCGGCCAGCGTCATCGCTTCGACCTGATCGTGCGTCACATAGATCATGGTGGCCTTAAGCTCGTCATGCAGCCGCGCGAACTCGAGCCGCATCTTCACGCGCAGCGCCGCATCGAGATTCGAAAGCGGCTCGTCGAACAGGAACACCGTGGGCTTTCTCGTGATCGCGCGGCCGATCGCGACGCGCTGGCGCTGGCCGCCCGAGAGCTGCCTGGGCTTGCGCTCGAGCAAATGATCGATATGCAGGATCTTCGCGGCGCTCTTCACGGCCGCGTCGATCTCAGGCTTCTTCGTACCCGCGAGCTTCAGACCGAACGCCATGTTGTCGTAGAGCGTCATGTGCGGATAGAGCGCGTACGACTGGAACACCATCGCGATACCTCGCTTGGCCGGCGGCAACTCGTTCATGCGCACTCCGTCGATAGTCAGATCGCCGCCGTCAATATCCTCGAGGCCGGCGATCATGCGCATGAGCGTTGATTTCCCGCAACCGCTTGGCCCGACGAACACCACGAATTCGCCGTCCGCAATCTCGAGATTCAGGTTTCCAATGATTTCGTGACTATCGAACGCTTTTCTTATGTTGCGCAACTGAACCCGTGCCATGCGTCCCCCTTGAATTGCAGTTCGAATGATTGACTGCTTACCGTCCGCCTTCCATCCCGGCCCGCGGCCAAACGTCAGCCTTTGACGGCGCCCGCCGATAATCCACTGACGAGGAAGCGCTGAATGTAGACAAAGCACAGCGCCACCGGTACCACCGCGAGCACCGAGGCGGCCATCAGGCTGCCCCAGTCGGTCACGTGCGAGCCCTTGAATATCATGATCCCCGGCGTCAGCGTACGGCGCGCGTCGTCGTTGATCAGCACATAGCCGAACATGAATTCATTCCAGGCTGCCACGAACGCGAACGCGGCGGTTGCCACGATGCCGGGCAGGGACAATGGCAATAGCACGCGCCAGATGAAACCGAGGCGGCCGCACCCGTCGATCTCGGACGCCTCCTCGATCTCGCGCGGCACGGCATCGAAGAACCCTTTGAGCATGAACGTCGCGAGCGGAATCATGAACGTGCAATAAACGATGACCAGCCCCGAATACGTGCTCAGCAGATCCAGTTTCCGCATCAACATGTAGATGGGCACGAGCAGCAGCACCCCCGGAATCATCTGCGAAACGAGCAGCGCCGCCCCCACCGAACGTGAAGCAAGAAAGGTCGGCCAGCGACTTAGCGCATAACTGGAGAATGTCGAGACAAGCAGTGTGACGAGCGTCGAGAAAGCAGCCACGATAGCGCTATTGCGGAAATACGCGACGAATTGGCTCTGCACTAGAACATGGCGAAAATTGTCGAGCGTCGGATTTATGATCAAGAGGCTCGGCGCCAGGCTGCGCACCTCCTCCAACGGCTTGAACGCCGTATCAAGCATCCAGAGAAATGGGAACAGGCAGAAAATTGAGAACACGCCAAGCGTCAGGTACGTAAGCGTTGTATTGATCACCCGCTGCTTCCTGCCGATAATCATTGTCCCGCTCCCTTCGCGCGCCGCAATACGCCGTAGTAGTAGACAAAAAAAACACTCGCCATGAACGCCATCGACATGCTCGCGAGCGCGCAAGCCGCGCCGATGTCGTAGTCTTGCATCGCGTAGCGGTAGATCATGATGGGTAATGTGACCGACGCATTCAGCGGGCCGCCGCCCGTCATCACCCAGATGAAATCGAAATTGATCGCAGTCCATATCACATGGATGAAGATCAGCGTAAGCGACACCGTCTTCAGGTGCGGCAGCGTGATCACGAAAAAGCGCCGCACCGATCCTGCGCCGTCAATCGCGGCGGCTTCGTGAAGTTCGGCCGGAACGGCCTGCAAGGCAGCGAGCAGGCTGATCGTATAGAACGGAAAGCTGCGCCAGACATTGACAAACGTGACGGTAAACAGCGCGGTGCTCATGTCGCCTAGCCACAGGCGCGCATGATCGAGAATGCCAGCCTTGACGAGCCAGAGATTAATCACACCATAGTCGGGCGTCAGCATCCATGTCCAGTTGAGGCCGGCAACGACGATCGGAATAACCCACGGTATGATGATCGCCCCTCTAAAGAGCGCTCTGCCCCGAACCGGCTGCGTGAGCGCGACGGCCGAGGCAAGACCCAGCGCGTATTCACCGGCGACCGAAAGCCCGGTCCACAAAAGCGAATTGCGCAACGCGGGGCCGAACTGATCGTCGTCGAAGATCGTGCGATAGTTCTCCAGGCCCGCGAAGCCGGTCACCGATGGATTGGTCAGATTGGAAAACTGGAAGCTGCGCCACAGCACATTGAGCAGCGGATACGCGATGAGAATCAGGAAAAACAATGCGGCAGGCGTGACGAAATACCACGCTACCCGGCGCATCTGCGCAACGCGGCTCGGCGTTCTCCGGACTGGCCGGACTTCGTTGCGCATGGGCGCGACGACATCCAGTACCTCGCGCCTCATCGACTCTCCGGGCATTCGTTGCATTGCTTTCCCCCGCGTGAGGTGATGCCGCTCAAACGCTGCTCAGCTCACCCGACTGACGCAGCGCCTTGTTGATCGCCTTGCCGAGCCATTGCGCCACCGCCTGTGGATCTTCCTTCTTGAGCAGGACGAGGCCGATCGATTCCTCCATCGCGCGGGTGATCGAACCCAGCGCGACGGGCGGAAAACCGACGCCCGTCGGTGCAAGCACCATGAAGTCGCGGCCCCATTTCGTCGGGCTGATCACGTCCTCGCGGGGCGAGCGTTCCTGGTGCACCGCGCTTTGATAATCCTTGCTCAGCATAAAGGAAGCGAACTCCCAAGCCTCCTGCTGATGCTTACCCTTGAAGACATAGAACGGATTGATCTCGAGAAAAGTAGCCGGCTTCTGGCTGTACGGCGGCGCGGTGATCTTCACATCCTTCATCTTGTCGGGATTCTGCTCGGCGCGGCTCTTCATCCATGCGCCATCGATGACCATCGCGTATTGGCCTAGCGCGCTGTTCGTGTCCTCTTCCTCATAACCCCAACTACTCGCTTCCGGCGCGATGACCTGCTTGTCGAGCAGCTCCTTGTAGAACGCGAAGACCTTGGTAGCGTTCGCGAGTTCTTTCGGATCATCGCCCCACGTGTTCCGGTATTTGCCGTCGCTCATGCGCCTTGCCAGCAGGGCATTACTTTGGGCGAGGTACATCAGCAATTCCTGTGGCGAACGAACACCCGTACCCGCAATGCCGAAACCGTATTTTCCGGTCGCCTTGCGGATCTTCTCGCTATCGCTCACCAGTTCGTCCCACGTCTTCGGCGGCGCCTCGATGCCGGCCTTTTTCAACATGTCCTCGTGATACAGCAGGGCCCGGATTCCGAGGTAGTGCGGCAACGCCATGAGCTTGCCGTCGATCGTCACGTCTTTCAGGGCGTTCGGGTAGATCTGGGCGCGGTCCGGCCAGCGAGCCGCGTACGGCGTAAGGTCGACCAGCGCATTCATCCGGTTGAGTTCGCCTAGCCACTCGATCAGCCCCCAGCTGAGGTCCGGGGCATCTCCCCCAGCAATCGACGTGATCAACTTGTCGTGCAGCGCGTCGAATGCGATGTTCTGGACGTTGATCTTGATATTCGGATGAGACTGTTCGAACGAGGCAATCTGTTTGGTCGCGGCGATCGCGTCGGCCTGCTGGGGATCCCACGCGACCCAGAAGTTCAGGTTCACGGTCTCGGCGCGGACGGTGAGCGCAGCGCAGGAAGCCAGCAGCGAGCCGACCAGCAGCCCGATTCTCAACAGTTTCATTGAATGTCTCCGTGTCGTTGTCTTGTTCGGAGCAGGATCGCGGCTGCTCCTTTCGTTTTGATACGGCTTCGAATGCACGAGAGAACAAGCCCCTCGTATGCGCGGCGTTACGCTACCACCTGCTGATCGGGCGCGGTACCTCCCTTTCGCTTTGCGCGTGCCTCGCGTATTTGCTCGACCGAGCGCACCGGCATGCTGGCCGCCCCCTGCCAGTCGCGGGTCTTGACCTTACCCGCCGCCAGGCGCTGCTTCGCACCGTCGATTGCATGTGCGTACTGCGGCAACCACTGGGCCTGCGCGACGAGCATTTCGTCGGCCATCTGCCAGACTTCATCGGGCGTGCAAATCGCGCCGGTCAATGGATCGTTGAGCATCGCAAGCTTGAGCAGTTCGACGTCACCTGACACGGCCGCCTTGACCGCCATGCGCTGCACGTTGATCGAAGCCTGGCAAACGGTCGCGCAAGCATCCGGCAAAGTAATGCCGGCCGCCATGTTCAAGCCGAAGCGATCGACGAAGCCCGTCGTCTCGACGATCGCGTCGCGCGGCAGATTGGTGACGAGACCCTTGTTCTTGACGTTGAAGTGGCCGCGATAGATCTTGCCCGTCTCGAGTGCCTCGATGATGTGACTTGCATGCTCGTCGCTGCGCTGTGCCGGGTCCAACGGCAGGCTAGCCTCGTCCAGGTAGCGCGGGAACTCTTCTTCGAACCAGCTGCGGCCTTCGATGCACACCCGAAGGTAGCCTCCCGTCTCGCCGTGAATCCATTCCGACATGTCAATCCAGCGGGCGATGTCCTCGGGACGCTTGCGGTACCAGGGCAAATACTCGGACAGGTGCCCGTTGCTCTCGGTCGAATAAACGCCGAAACGCTTGAGGACGTCGATGCGCACCTTCTCCTGTTGCGAGTATGCCGGGTGGCGCTCAAAACCTTCGATCAATTCCTCCTTCGTGACGCGGCGGCCTTTGTAGCGCACATCGACATACCAGGTCTGGTGGTTGATCCCTGAACACACGTATTCGACGTCGTGGGGATTTTCCGCGCCAAGCACCTCGGCGATCTGGCGCCAGCCATGCTGAACGCCGTGGCACAGGCCGATCGTGTCCACGCCGCCGTGATCGATCGCCGCCCAGGTGTTCATCGCCATTGGGTTCGCATAATTCAGCAGCTTTGCCCCCGGCTCGGCCACGGCGCGGATGTCGGCACAAAAGTCGAGGATGGCGTTGACCGACCGCTGTCCATACATGATTCCACCCGCGCAGATCGTGTCGCCCACGCACTGGTCCACTCCATAGCGCAGCGGAATGCGGATGTCGTCCGCGAATGCCTCGAGTCCGCCGAGGCGCACGCAGTTGATCACATACCGCGCGCCCTCGAGCGCCTCGCGCCGCTCGGTTGTCGCGGTAATGCGCGTCGCGAAGCGGTTGACCTCGACGAGACGGTCGAGAATCTGCCGGATCATCGAGAGATTGTGCTCGTTGAAATCAGTCAACGCGATTTCGATGTCCCGCAGCGCCGGGACGCTCAGCAAATCTCTAACCAGGGTACGGGTAAATCCGACGCTTCCCGCACCGATGATCGCAATCTTGAAGGGGGCCGTCAATGTGCTCTCCTCGGCTAATGTCGAAACGCGTCCGCCCGAGTGGCGGTCTTGATCTGTCGGCAGCTTGCTGGTATTCACTTACCGATTTGCAGATGGTAAGGTTGTTTGCCTCTTGCGTGACGACATTCTGAGCGAGCGCCAAGGGCCTGACCAGAGGGAAACTGTGCGGTTATGGGTAATTTTGTGCTCCAGAGATTATTCGATCGTGGCCCATTCAGCCGGCCGATTTCCCTGCCGCAGCGGCGCGATCGCCTTCACGTCATGCCCACGAGCACTGGCTACGAAATCGCCACCGGCCGCCCTTACGACTGGGATGGTCGCGCGCGCGGCTCCATGCCGTTTTCCGTGCTGCAGCACTGTCTCGCAGGCGAAGGGCAGTTGAGCTACGAACGGCATCACTACCGGATCGGCCCGGGCGAGACCATGCTCGTGGTTATCCCGCATCAGCATCGCTACTGGGTGCCGGACGGCGGTTACTGGGAGTTTTTCTGGATCGCCATGACCGGACAGGAAGCGCTACGCCTGCACAATGCAATCATTGCCGCCGTCGGGCCGGTTTTCTCACTGAAGCCCGAGACGATTGAACGTCTGGCGCAATGCACGCTTGACCTCGGCGACAGCTCGCTGGAAGCGCCCGGGATGGCATCTGCGTGCGCTTATGCGGCAACCATGGCGCTCTACGACGACCTGCTCGGACCACATGAGGCTGCGCGACATGACGCCAATCACCGGCTGACCGAGCGTGTCGTCGAACATATCCGGCAAAACCTGGAGAGCGATCTTGACGTGCAAGGCCTCGCGGATCTCGCCGGGCTGAGCCGGGCGCATTTCACACGTGTATTCGCGGCCAGCGAAGGCACGTCGCCTGCTGAGTTTGTTTTGCTCGAACGTATGCGTCGTGCGGCGCGGCTGCTGACGAGCGGCACGCTCAGTGTCAAGGTCATTGCAAACCGTTGCGGCTTCGAAGATCCGAATTACTTCGCCAAGGTATTCCGCCGGACCTACGGCATCAGCCCATCGCAGTTCAGAAGCACGGGGATGTACTCCGCGCCTCGCGGGACGCGTATTGTCGTGCCGAGATGACGCCGGAAGGCGGGCAGTAGTTGCCCTGCGGTTCGGCAGGCCGACACTTTATGGTGGTGTGGTCCTTGCTCAATCACCGCTTGCTGGCGTCTCCGGGATTCGCGGCCGATAAGACCCTCGCGCTGGTGGTGAAGGGTCTCGACAACCCGTACTTCGACCTCATGCATCAAGGATGCGAACGGGCCAACAAGGAACTCAACAAACAGGGCTACAACTGCTACTACACCGGCCCCGCGACCGCCGCGGACGAGAGCGCGCAAGTGCAGATCATCGACGACCTGTTTACCAAAGGCGTCGCAAGCATGGCGATCTCGCCCGCGAACGCGCCGGCCGTGGGCGAGGTGTTGCGCCGCCGCGGCGGATCGGTCCCGATCATCACCGCGGATGCCGATCTGCTGCCGAAGGATGCCTCGCTGCGCAAGAGCTACGTCGGCACCGACAACTACGAGCTGGGCGCCAAGCTCGGCGAGCAGTTGAAGATGCTGATGCCGAAGGGCGGCAATGTCTGCCTCGTGATGGGCAATCCGGCGGCGGAGAACATCAACCAGCGGGCCCAGGGCGCGCGCGACGTGCTGTCCGGGAAGAAAGGCGTCACGAAGCTCGCAGGCGAGAACGGCTGGCATGAGATCAGTGGCTGCCCGCTCTACTCGAACGACGACACCGCCAAGGCGAACCAGATGATGCAGGATACGCTGACCGCCAACCCTACCGGTCTCGACGCCTTTCTGCTGGCGGGCGGCTGGCCGCTCTTTGCGCCGCAGGCCTTTTCGCAGGTCGTCGCGCCGATCATGGACAAGATCAAGAACGGCAAGTTCGTGATCGTCTCGGCGGATACGCTCGGGCCCGAACTGCAGGCGCTCAAGGACCGCAAGGTGAATGTGCTCGTCGGCCAGCGGCCCGAGGAAATGGGCTACCGTGCCGCAATGGTCATGCGTGATCTCGCGGAAGGGAAGACGGTGCCGCCGGTCATCCACACCGGACTCGACGTCTGCACGTGGAAGAACGCCGACACTTGCCTGAAGCATTGACGGCACTGCGGCCCACGTTATGACGATGACGCGGGCGATGCGGGAGCCGGGTCGGCACTGACCCGGCTCTCTCGACGACAACCATGCGGATGCCGAGCAGCGAGACAAGGCACCTCAACAGTTGAGGCGGAATCCACGCCGTTACATCCCAACTGTCACCCGTATTGCCCTCGCGCGCTT
Organism: Paraburkholderia sp. HP33-1; assembly: GCF_021390595.1. Lineage (NCBI taxonomy): Bacteria > Pseudomonadati > Pseudomonadota > Betaproteobacteria > Burkholderiales > Burkholderiaceae > Paraburkholderia > Paraburkholderia sp. HP33-1. The sequence continues at coordinate 1,145,914 of NZ_JAJEJR010000003.1, forward strand.
CAGATTGCGGTATCGTGCAAGAGCCCACAGCGGAAAGAATTTGCGGTAGCCGTGGTAGCGCAGATAAAACACGCGGGGAAAACCGGTTCCGGTGAAAGGTGCCTCGTCCCACAGGCCATCCTCTTGCTGCTGTGCGAGAAGATAATCAATTCCGCGCGCGACCGCTTCCCCGTTCACCTCTCCCGCCGCCATCAGCCCGAGCAACGCCCAGGCAGTCTGTGACGCAACGCTCGGTGCGCGTTCATAGCCCCGATAGTCGAGCTTGTAGCTCGTGCCGTCTTCCCCCCAACCGCCATCCTCATTCTGGATCGACTCGAGCCATTGGACGGCGCGCCTCATCCGGGTGTCAGTGTGAGAAAGGCCAGCCGCGTTCAGAGCACACAATGCACTCCACGTGCCATAGATGTAATTCATACCCCAGCGGCCGTACCAGCTTCCGTCATTCTCCTGCTCCTTGAGTAGATAGGTGAACGCACGGCGCGCCGCGTCGCTCGTGACCGGTGTTTCGCCGATCTGCGCGAGCATCGACAGACAGCGAGCGGACACGTCGGCCGTCGGTGGATCAAGTAGTGCGCCGTGATCGGAAAAGGGAATATTGTTGAGATAGTACTGAGTGTTTTCCGGCTCGAATGCGCCCCAGCCGCCATCACTGCTCTGCATTCCGACGACCCATTCGCGCGCTCGCGCGATTGACTCGCGATAGACGTCGGCACCTTGAAGGCTCGCCAGTCTGTCCATCGCCATCACGACAACCGCGGTATCGTCGACGTCCGGATAATGCGGGTTCGCGTACTGAAACGCCCAGCCCCCCGGCCGCACATGCGGTCGGCGTGAGATCCAGTCGCCACGAACGTCGAGGATCTGCAACGGACGCAGCCATTGCAAAGCGCGCTGCACCGCTGCTTGCGCAAGCGGGTCGCCCGTCTCGAGCAGCGCGTGCGATGCGAGCGACGTGTCCCACACGGGAGACAGACACGGCTGACAGTAGGCCTCGTCCTCGTGGACGACCA